>CAZVLZ010000001.1:0-8307 GCA_964628345.1 uncultured Candidatus Peribacteria bacterium
CGTCGCGTTGACATCGCGGAGGTCACTGGTTCGAATCCAGTACTGCCCACCATTCCGATAGAAACCCACTGCAGAAGAGGTACACTTTTTGGCATGTGGCAGCACTTCTTAGACCTCTTCTTTCCCCGCCGGTCCCTTGCGGGAGCGGAAGGGGAGTGGATCACGGAGGAGGAGCGGCGTCTGCTCGTTCCGCATCCGGTGGTCGAAGAGACGGGGGATCTCCGGCGGCGCGGCATCCGGTACTTGGACCGCCTGGTCGCGGCGAGCACCTATGCGGATTCGCCACTCTTGAAGAAAGCGATCCGCACATTTAAGTACGGACGAGTTGCAGCGTTGGATCAGGAGCTGGCGCGGTTTCTGCTCAAGGCTGTCCCTGTGTCTCCAACAGGTGAGCAGCCGATCCTCTGTCCGGTCCCGTTGCACTGGGTGCGTGAGTTTCAGCGCGGGTTCAACCAGTCAGAGCGTCTGGCATGTCTCCTTGCCGAAGCGCGGGGTCTCACGGTGCTGCCACTTCTCAAGCGCATCCGATGGACGGGTTCACAGGCCAGGCGCAGACGCAGTGATCGTCTGACCGCAATGGACAGGGCATTCCGCTGCACGGCGGATCGCCCACCGTCCTCTGTTGTTCTCGTGGATGATCTCTCCACGACGGGAACGACGTTGGATTTCTGTGCGAAGGCACTGAAGGATGCCGGTGTTCAGCGCGTGGAAGGCTGGGTCATCGCTCATGACAAAACATTGCACAAAAAACAAAGCTGAACTGACGTTCATACATTCCGTACTGTTGCTCAGCCAGAGCAAGGCGAAGTGGGTGTGGAAAACTTTTTAATTTTCCACCGGGGGATTAGGATCGCAAACCTGTGACCATGCTTCTCACAGTCGTGGCCTTTATCGTCTTGTTGACGCTGCTCATCCTCATTCATGAGTTCGGGCACTTCATGGCGGCGCGCAAAGCGGGGGTGACAGTCGAGGAATTTGGCTTCGGCTTGCCGCCAAAGGCACGCACGCTCTTCCGGAAGAATGGCACGGTCTTCACCTTGAACTGGGTGCCTTTCGGCGGATTTGTCCGTCTCAAAGGCGAGACGGCGCTCGCGGAACACGAGCGCAACAAGCCCGGGAGTTTCCATTCCGCCTCCCTCATCGCGCGCATCGTCATTCTCTCTGCAGGCGTGTTCATGAACTTCGTCCTTGCCTTCGTGTTGCTCGTCTTCGGATTCTCGGTGGGACGGTGGATCCCCACGTACTTCGCGATGTCCGACATGCGGGCTCATGCGGATCGTGGCATCATCGAACTCTCGACGGGGGTGGTGATCGAGAAGGTCCTGAGCGGCGAGCCGGCGGCGATTGCGGGCGTGCCGGAGAAGAGCGTTCTTCTCAAAGTGAATGATCAGGCGGTCACGCTTGCAGAGCAGGTGGCGGAGATCCAACAGCATAAGCATCGCGTGATCTATACGGTGCTGGTGGGGGAAGGGGAGGCGGCGAAGGAGCAGAAGTACTCAGTCGCGCTCGAGGACGGCAAGTCCGGCGTCGTCATTTCGACGTTCCCGCTCAAGCTTTCGGCCCCCTTGCGCGGCGTGGGGACGTCTTCCATGCTTGCGCTTCGTGAAGCCAAAATCATGACGGTGCAGACAGTCCGCGGCATCGGCGCGCTCATCGCGTCGCTCGCCAAGAGTGGACAGGTACCCGAAGGCATTACCGGTATCGTCGGCATCGCCCAGCTTACGTACTCTTCGGTGCAGGCCGGATTCATGACGTACCTGCGTTTGGTGGCGCTCATCAGCCTGAGCCTTGCGATCCTCAATTTCCTCCCGTTCCCCGCGCTCGATGGTGGTCGGCTGATCTTCGTCTTGGTCGAAGCGGTGACGCGCCGTCCCCTCAACCGGAGGTTCGAGGCGTATTCAAACGCGCTCGGGTTCTCGGTCCTGATTCTGCTCATCCTCCTCATTACTTTCTATGACATCATCCGTCTCTTCTAGCACTACTGCCGTCGCCGCCGTTCCAGTGGCGGAACAAGTGGATCAGGGATTGTGGATTGCCATTCTGCGCAAGATGGAGGAGAAACTGCAACGCAGCGCGTTCATCACCTGGTTTCGGGACACGGCCATCCTCAGCAAAGACGGCGGCACGCTCATCGTGGGACTTCCGCTCCCCATGTCGCTGTCGTGGCACATGGAGCACTATCGCGTGATGACGCTCGAGATCGCACAGGCACTGGATCCCACGATCGAGAAGATCGTCTACACCGTCGATGGGGGGCTCAAAGACAATCGCGAACGGGCGGTGGATCTGCTCGAGGTTTTTCCCGAGCAGAAGAAGCGCAAGTTACCCAACAAGCCCGAGGTGAAGATGGCCGAAGGCGTCATCAGTAAGATCCTCAATCCCCGCTACACGCTGGAGCACTTCGTCGTGGGGGCGAATAACCGTCTCGCGCATGCGGCGTGCCAGTCGGTGGCCGCGGCTCCCGGTGGCCGTTATAACCCCCTCTTTCTCTACGGCGGCGTGGGGCTGGGCAAGACCCACCTGCTGCAGGCCACGGGCAATGCCATTCTCCGCAACATGCCGAGGGCCGTCGTGGTCTACACGACCACCGAGGATTTCACCAATCAGGTCATCGAAGCGATCCGGAGTCAGAAGATGGAGCAGTTTCGGCGCCGCTACCGGCAGGTGGACGTGCTCATCATCGATGACGTGCAGTTTCTCGCGAACAAAGAGCGCACGCAGGAGGAGTTCTTTCACACGTTCAACGCCCTCTACGAGGACCGCAAGCAGGTCATCCTCTCGGCCGACCGGCCGCCACAGGAGATGCAGCTCGAAGAGCGTCTCATTTCGCGTTTCGCGCGCGGCATGATCGCCGACATCTCGGTGCCGGATTACGAGACGCGTCTGGCGATTCTGGTCGAAAAGGCCCGCGAGTACGAGCTCTTGATCGACATGACCGTCCTGCAGTTCATCGCGGAGCACACGACACGCAACGTCCGCGAGCTGGAGGGCATCCTGATGCAGGCGGTGGCGCAGTACGAGCTGGAGTCGCGCATGCCGACCGTCAAGAGCATTGCCGAGATCATGCGCAAATTGAGTCGCGATCCGCACGCGGAGGAGGACACGGTCGGGTTCGAGACGACGCCCAAGCGCGCCCCCACGTTTCAGGATGTGCTGGAGTGCGTCAGTCGCTACTACTCCGTTTCGGTGCAGGACATGATCGGTCAGTCGCGCGTGCGTGAGATTCTGATGCCGCGCCAGATCACGATGTTCCTCGGTAAGAAGCATCTGCGCATGAGTTACGTGCGGTTGGGCGAGGTCTTCTCCGGCCGCGACCACACCACCGTGATGAATGCGTGCGAGAAGATCGAAGGAAAGATGCAGAATGATCCGCAGCTGCTGCGCGAAGTGCGGGCGATGGAACAAGAACTGGGGGTCGTATAAATTCGTGAGAGACAAACCTACCCTTCGGCTTCGCTCAGGGCGAGCGGTTTTTCTCTCATGGACTCTTTTTTCCCTTTGAGGTGTGCGCCTCCCCGTCCGAACGGCTCGGCCGGGCGGGCAGCGCGGGAACCCGCGAGACCCAAGCTTTGCGACGATTTATTAGAAATTGCATCGGATATGAATAGTTGTGGTTGTATCATTCCCTCATGACCGGGCACGAAGCCGATCATGGGATGCGTGAGGCTCCGAGGCCTTGGGATGCGCAGATCCGCGCATGGCTTCGCGATCTCTCTGGTGTGGAGCAGAAGACGCTCATAGCGCAGTGGCTCCTTCGGCGTCGGCGTGATGCCCAGAGCAGACTGGAAGCCCTGTTCCATGGCGAGGCTCTGCAGCAATTCTCGATGAAAGTTCATGCGCTGGCCATTCGGCTTGGCGGTGAATTTTCGCGTGATGAGAAGATACTCTGGGGTCAGCTGTACGCTTACATGGTGAGTGCCATTCCAGAGCATGTCCGCCAAGAGATGCGGCAAAAGGTGGATGCCGTTCTCTCGCAGCATTTGACTGCGTCGCAGTGATGACCGTTTTTTCTTGTGACAATGAAGACAGGAGCGTACTGTCTGCTTGTCATGTCGCAGCGCACGACCACCACGACGACTACCACGACCTCCCGCTGAGGAAGGGGTGCACTGCTGACCATTCATCCCGCCACCTTCCTCCGCAATAGCGAAGGAGTTTTTCTGCCTGTACTGCGTAGCGTTCTCCGATGACGGGAACAACAACTCAGAGTCGAATCGTGTATAGTCATCATGAGAACGCGAAGCAGTATTACCCTCCCAATCACTATGGCAAAGAAATCCATTGGAAACGCAATTCCCGAATCCCTGCATCACATGCGTCACTCGCTGGCGCACGTGCTGGCGCAGGCCGTTGCGCGTCTCTGGCCCGCAACGCAGATCACCATCGGACCGCCCATCGACACGGGCTGCTACTACGATTTCCTCTTTGCCAAGCCCATTTCCGATGCCGACTTCCCTGCGATCGAAAAAGAGATGCGCAAAATCATCGCTTCGGCGCAGACGTTCGAAGTGGATGAGTTGTCGATTCCTGAGTCCGTGAAATACTGGAAGGACAAAGGGCAGACCTTCAAGGTTGAACTCGTCGAGGATCTGGCCAAAGGTGGAGAGACCAAAGTGACGCACTACCGCAACGTCGATACCAGCGGCAAAGAGATGTTCACGGATCTCTGCCGCGGCGGGCACGTCACGTCGCTCAAGGAAATCCCGCCGGATGGATTCAAAATCACCAGTCTTGCGGGCGCGTACTGGCGTGGGAAGGAAACGAATGCGCAACTCACGCGCATCTACGTGGCGGCTTTCGGCAGTAAGCAGGAGCTGCAGGAATACCTCACGATGATGGAGGAGGCCAAGAAGCGCGATCACCGTAAACTGGGCAAGGAACTGGATCTCTTCACCTTCTCCGAAATGGTGGGACCGGGGCTGCCGCTCTGGACACCCAAGGGTACGATCATCGCGGATCAGGTCGAGGCGCTGGCGAAGGAAATGGAGGAGAAGGGTGGCTATCTGCGGGTGCGCACGCCGCACATCGCCAAGGGCGCGCTCTATGCCCGCACAGGCCACCTGGCGCACTACAAGACGTCCATGTTCCCGCCGATGGAGCTCGATGGAGAGGAGGAGTACTACCTGAAGCCCATGAACTGCCCGCACCATCACGAGATCTTCGCGAGCCGTCCCCGAAGTTATCGGGATCTGCCCATGCGCCTCGCGGAGTATGGGCACTGTTACCGCTATGAAGACAGTGGCGCGCTCTTCGGTCTCATGCGCGTGCGGTCGCTCTCCATGAACGATGCGCACATGTACGTGACGGAAGAACAGTTTGAGGAGGAATTCAACGCGGTCATTGATCTCTACCTCACGTACTTCGCGATTTTCGACATCAAGAAGTACGTCATGCGCCTCTCGCTCCATGCGCCCGAGGGACTCGGCAAGAAGTACGTCAACGCACCGGAGCTGTGGCTCAAAACGGAGGAGATGGTCCGCAAGGCGCTTCAGAAGAAGGGGATCGAGTTCGTCGAGGTGCCGGATGAGGCGGCTTTCTACGGACCCAAGATCGATGTCGAAGTGTGGAGTGCCATCGGCCGGGAGTTCACGCTCGCCACGAATCAGGTGGATTTTGACGTGCCGGGCAAAGTGGGACTCAAGTACACCGACAAGGACGGTACGGAAAAAGTTCCGCTCTGCATCCATCGCGCCCCCCTCGGCACGCATGAACGGTTCATCGGGTTTTTGATCGAGCACTTCGCCGGGCACTTCCCGCTGTGGATGGCTCCGGTGCAGGCGGTGATCATCCCCGTGGCCGAGCCGCACGAGGTTCCCGCACGGCACGTCGAGAAGGCGCTTCGGGAGCAGGGAATTCGCTCTGAGGTGCTGCCTTCGACCGATTCATTGGGCAAGCGCATCCGTGCAGGGGAACAGCAGCGCGTGCCGTACCTTCTGGTCGTTGGAGACAAAGAAGTCGCCGATAATTCCGTGGCCGTGCGCAATGTTCTGACCAAGAAGCAGACGACCGTCCCTTTGAAAGATTTCATCGAGAAGACCAAGGAGGACATCCGCCTGCGCAGGCTCACGTGCTCAATCGGTTGAAAGTACTTTCACGGATGTTCCGGGGGATTTCGTTAGCAGCCACATGCCTGTAGCGATGGGTACGAGCGATAAGATCTGCAGGATCGACGGTGTTTCGAGCAGAACGAGCCATGCCACGAGGAGCGTGAAAAGCGGCGTGACGGCCTCGATCGAAATGGCTTTGGTGATGGGAATGCGGTGGATCCCTTCGACCCAGAGGATCTTTGAAAATCCCAGGAGGAGAATGCCATTGAGGAGGAGGTAACTGAGTGCAGAAAAGAATGCGCCGCTGCCGGGATGCGGTTCTAGGAGCCAGGCGAGGAGGAGCAGGAAGCACCCGCTCACCACGCTTCTCACGAACATGATCACGTTGGCGGAGACGATTTTCCGTGCCCGCTGAGTGGCGCGGTTGCCCAGTGGCGCGAACGCGGTGGCGGCGATGATGAGCAGATCGCCCAATTGCCATCCTCCCGTTCCTTTCGGGATCAGGACCAGGAGTGCGCCGAACACCATGCAGGCTCCGCCGATTATCGTACGGGGCAGCAACGGTTCATGGCGCGTGATGGCGCCAAGGATGACGAACGAGCAAAAAATCTCCATCAAACTCAGGATTGCCCCGTTCCCGGCAGAAGTGTGCTTGAGCCCGACGAACATCAGGCCGCAGAAGATGATGCCGATGAGGAGTGTCGTCTGGAGGATGTCGCGCCACGCTGCGCGCTTGAGGAGGAGTGGCCATTCGTTTTTCCACGTGAGCATGGCCGCGAAGAACACGGCGGCGAAGAGCGTGCTCATTCCCGCGGAGAAGAGGGGAGGGAGGGTACCGAAACTCAAGATGGTGATCACGGGGAATGTGCTCCAGAGCAGTGCCGAAAGCAGGATGTTCGCTTCGCCCTGTCGCGTGGGGTGCATACGCATGATGTGCGCATTCTAGCAGTCTCTGCTATCCTTCCTCCGATGTTCCAAGCGTTCCCCTTCGGTCCGTTCCTCGTCTGGACTTCGGTTGTGTTCCTGCTCGTCGGCATCTGGGTCTCGACGGAATTTTTCCTCAGGCTTGCCGACAGCGCGCATCTCTCGCTGCAGCATTTCCGCGAACATGCATGGTGGTATTTGGGGGCCTTCCTTCTCTGCGGGAGGGTGATCGCCATCATCACGCAGTACCGCGTGTACCTGCACGATCTCAAGCGCATCTTCGTCATCTGGGACGGAGGATTCAGCTTTCTCGGCGGTGCGATCGGTATCGGCATCGTCCTCTTCTGGGCCACCCGCGCCCACCGCGCGACGTTCCTGCAGTGGCTGGACGTCCTGCTGCCCGCGACCGCGCTTGGATCGGTCTTCAGCTGGCTCGGACTCTTCTTCGCCGGGCATGCGTACGGCAAGCCGACGGACGTCTTCTGGGGTGTGACGTACGATTCGATCAACGTGCGCTACGCCGTTCCCATTCATCCGGTGCAACTCTACTTTGCGCTCTTCTTTCTCCTGCTCACCTTCCTGCTCCTCGTCATCCGCAAGTACAGTGCGCGCGCAGGCACCGAAACACTCATTGGCATCATTTGCGCGAGCGTCGGCACGTTCCTCCTCGAGTACTTCCGCGGGGATTTCACCATTCCGGTCTTCGCCACGACGGTCGATTTCATCATTCTGATCTCCCTTTTCGTGAGTCTGGGCGTCTTCGCCGTGATCGAACTCATGCTCTCGCGACGAATGCTCCTCGTTTTCGAGGGCGCACTGCTCTTCGTGTTCGGCGGCTACGCGCTCCTCCGGTCGCAGCTGCCGCTCGAGACGCATGAGCTTCGATTCAACCAGTTCCTCGCCGTGCTGGCGCTTCTGGCCACCGTCGTGTACGTTGTGGTCCACCGACGACGGTATCCCTATCTGTAATTTCCCTTTCTTGCATGTCATTGCTCACGTCCTTCCAGTCTTTCTTCGATCCGTTCCTCCTGTTTCTGTCTGAAGATCCGCTCCTGCGCATGATGCAGGGCGGGCTGCTCTTCCTCGGATTTGTGGTGATCTTTCTCGTGTTCTTCGTCACGCGCGACATTCTTCTGCGCACCCACTCCTTCTGGTACATGGCGTTTTGCATCGTGCTCACGGCCATGCTCCCGGTTGTGGGATTTCTGCTCTATCTGCTCATCCGTCCCGCGCGTACCATCCGTGAACGCGAGCAGGAGGCGCTCTTGCGTGCGCTCTCCAGGAAGCTTCTGAGCAACAAAAAAAATCCGGGCAAGTAACCGATTCCCCCTTTTCT
>CAZVLZ010000001.1:8317-59987 GCA_964628345.1 uncultured Candidatus Peribacteria bacterium
GCTACCCTCCAGTCGCTCTTCATCTACCTCTTCTGGCCGAATCCGGGCAACGCCCACTATGACAGCAGAAGCATGCTGACGCTCCTGATTCTCTGTGCGTTGCTCGTGCTCTTCTCGTTGATGTTTCGCTTCATACGGCTCCGGATGGGGAATCCCGTGATGAAGAAGCTCAGCCGTTCGTGGGCGTCGGCCGCCTTCTGGTTCGGCGCGACGGGCCTGGTGCTGATCGTATCGCGCGTGGAGGGCATCGGTTTTCTCGCTATGCGGTTTTTGTGGGTGCTCTGGGGCATCGTTTTTGCGTTCTATGTGGGTGTGCAGATCAGGTTTTTCCGCCTGCGATATTACGAAAAGCTCCCCACCAAAATTTCGGAAGATCCGCGGGACCGGTACTTGCCGAAGAGGAAGAAGTAAGCGTCTTGCCTCCATCCCCCTGATCGCTTCCTCCACGAGAGGAAGGGGAGTTTGGTTTTCGAAAACGTTCCCCCTCTCCTATGGAGAGGGGGACAAAGGGGGAGAGGAAATGACGTGGGCGCCATTCCCCATTCGTTCTCCTTTGGTGTTCAATGAACTTGACAGCACGGCCTCCCTTCGAGAGGATCAACCCCTTTTATGCCTCTCAAGCACGCTACGGAAACCTTCTTAGTCTTCCTCCTCGGCGTCGTCATTCTCCTCACGGGGATTTTGCTCCCCACGCTGCCGGATCTTCCGGCCGGAGCGATTCCTTGGGCGGTTCTTTTTGTGCTTTCGGTTCTTTACCCGCTTTCGCTTTTCGCGCTTTTCCGCCGCCGCCGTGCTGACCATGCGTTCCGGCTGCTGCACTGGTTCCCGGCGCTCATGCTCCTGCTGTGGCTCGGCATTGAAATCGTGGCCCTGGAGCTTCCGCGCGCTCTGCTCGTGATGAATGGGTACACGTGGGGCTGGACCCTGCCCGCAGTCACCGTCGCGTTCATCCTGCTCCTGAGCTATTGCCTGCAGGTGGTGCGCCGCCGCGTGCCGCGGATGGCGCTCCTCCTGCTCGCCTTCATTCCCTTCGTGGGCGCCGCGCTCGCGAGCGAGCGCACGACGCACTGGGACCGTGAACTTGCCTCGATGCTCTGGGGAGGGGAGTGGCTCGCCAATTTGGAGGGCAAGCAAATCCTCGGTGTTCGGCTGGCCGGCAGGCTCCCCACGGAACAGAACCTGAGTGCCTCGAGCGAGAAGAGCGAAGAGAGCTGGCGCGAGAAGCTGCGTCAGGCCGAGCAACGCCGTAGGGATGCGCGTGAGCAGCGTTTGGCCAATGCCTCATCCGCCGCGCTCATGGCGCAGGCATCCTCACGGTCCAGCGTGAGTTCGGTTGCCGCGATCAATGGGACGAAGAGCAAGCCCTCCCATCTGCCGTCGTCGGGACCGCAGGCCGGGGCATTCGCTCTCCTGATGCTCGCGGGGTACACGGGGGTGCTGCATGACAGAGCACGGAAGAGGGCATAAGGGGTAGGGCATAGGGAGTTGTGTTAGGATGCAGACATCTTTCCCTCTTGCTTGTGCCGACGATTCAGAAACTCCATGCCCGACAGATCCTCGATTCCCGCGGAACGCCCACGGTGGAAGTGGACTGCACGCTCTCTGATGGTTCCTTCGGGCGCGCGGCTGTGCCCTCCGGTGCATCCACCGGCTCGCATGAGGCGCTGGAGTTGCGCGACGGGGATCAGAAGCTCTATGGGGGAAAATCCGTCCTCAAAGCTGTTGCCCATGTGAACGGTCCGATTGCGAAAGCGGTCGCAGGGAAGGACAGCGCCGATCAACGTGCCATCGATGCGACGCTCATCGATCTCGACGGGACCGAGTCCAAATCGAAACTCGGTGCCAATGCCATTCTGGGCATATCCATGGCCGTGGCGCGCGCGCGTGCCGTGAGCGAGAAACTGCCGCTCTACCGGTCGCTCGCAAAGCAATTCTCCGTAAAAGAGACGGGGCTTCTGCCCGTCCCGATGATGAATGTCATGAACGGCGGCAAGCATGCCGACAGCGGATTATCGCTCCAGGAGTGCATGATCGTTCCGTGCGGATTTTCACGCTTTGCCGATGCGCTGCGCGCGGGTGTCGAGGTCTTCATGACGCTGAAGAAGCTTCTCAAAGATGCCGGACACATCACGGCGGTGGGGGATGAAGGAGGATTCGCGCCCCGCGTGAAGGACAGCGCGGAAGCCTTTTCCTTCCTAACGAGGGCCATTGAAGAGGCGGGTTATGCAGGCAAGGTGAAACTGGCCATTGATGCGGCTGCGTCCGAGTTCTGTTCCAAGGGTGTCTATACCGTGGATGGCAAGAAGTTCTCTTCGCCGGAGCTGACGCAGTTCTATGCCACGCTCTGCGACCGTTATCCGATTGTGAGTATTGAAGACAGTCACAGCGAGGATGATTGGGACGGATTCAAAGAGATGCAGATGTCGCTCGGGCAAAAGATTCAGCTCGTCGGGGATGATTTGCTCGTGACGAATGTGGAGCGGCTGAAGAAGGCGATTGAGGAGAAGGCTGCCAATGCCATCCTCATCAAGCTGAATCAGATCGGCACGGTGACCGAGACGGTGGATGCCATCCAACTGGCTCAGAAGAGCGGCTGGCGGGTCGTCGTGAGTCATCGCAGCGGAGAGACTGAAGACACGTTCATCGCCGATTTGGCCGTGGCGATCGGAACGGGGCAGATCAAGACAGGATCGGCCTCGCGGACGGATCGGGTGTGCAAGTACAACCAACTTTTGAGAATTGAAGAAGAACTGGGGAGCAAGGCGAAGTACGTGTCGCCGTTCTGAGACTCTTTTCCACCTTTGTCGCGACAAGAAGGGATCTGTTTACTCGTTGAACGAGGTATGAATCTGTTTCATTCGTCAGGGGGCTAGGGCACCTTGTTCGGTTCCCTAAGCCCCCCGACACCCCCTTTACCCTCCTAACAGTAAACCTCCTTCATCTGAAGGTTGACTTACTTATTGTTGCCTACTGCTACTATGCGCAAGTATTTTTTGTTTTCTGTTCTGTTTTTTGGTTTGTTCCTTACTGACAGGATTTCTGATGCTGCCGGATCCACCATCGTTTCACCCATGGGAGCGAGAGGGTGGAGAGCAGGTAGCCCAAGGCGGGGACGGCGGCATTCAGCCAGAAGCGGTCATTTCCGATGAGCCAGAGAAAGAGCACGGCGATCGCGTACGTGAGGCCGGTGATGAGCAGGCGCCGTGTCCAGCTCACTTCCCATGCCTTGTCGGCTTCTACGCGCGAGTTACGTTCCCGGATCTCTGTGATTTTCTGATCCAGATTCTCCATAGTCTGGTCGGGGCGACAGGACTTGAACCTGCGACCTCTTGCACCCCATGCAAGCGTTCTAGCCAACTGAACTACGCCCCGACGAGCGGAGTGTAGACAAAACTTCCGGTGAGTGCGAGCAATCAGCATTCCATTGCGCATCTTCAAATCGCAAACCACCCGCCGACGCTCCATTCTTTTCAAATTCGACTCCTCATGCCAGCGGCTGAGGGCTTATGGCTTCTGTCTTCGTCTGGACAGAAATCGTTTGGAAGATGCCAAAGAGTTGCTCCGCATCACCGAATGTGCTTCCATACGCCCCTTATGCCTATGACAGGTCTACAGGGGCGGCGAATCAGGGCAGTTGATAAAAACTATAAATTGTGTTACAATGTTAAGTTAACATGAGTTTATCCCCCCAAGAGCTATCGGCTGCCACCCGGGCCATCGAGGAGCACCAGCGCATCCTCGTGGTATGCCACGCCAACGTGGATCCCGATGCCCTCTCGGGGGCGCTCTCGTGTTACGAGCTCTTCCGGTCCATTGGCAAGGATGTGACGGTGGTCTGCCCCGATTCCCCGCCCGAATCGCTCCAGTTTCTGCCGGGATTCGAACGCGTCTCGGAGGAAATCGCGGATTCCCAGAATTTCATTATCACCGTGAACCTGGCGGAGGGAGTGGAGGTCGACAAGTTGCGCTACACCGTGGAGGACCACCGCGTGAATATCATTGTCGTGCCCAAGAACGGCCGCATCCTGCCACAGCAGATTTCACTGGGGGAAGGGGAGCAGCGCTACGACCTCGTCGTGGTCGTGGATACCGCGGACTTGACGCTTTTGGGTTCCCTCTACCTGCAGCATGTGGATCTCTTCGCGGGAGTGCCCGTGCTCAATATCGATCATCACATCAGCAACACCCGCTACGGGCAGTTGCAGCTCATCGACACGACGTCGGCCAGCGTGACGGAGGTGCTCTACCACTGGTTCACGCACGTGCCGAGTTGGCGCGAGAAGATCACGGGCGATCTGGCGACACTCCTCCTCACCGGACTCATCACCGACACGCGGAGCTTCCAGAATCCCAACACGACGCCCCGCTCGCTCGAGGTGGCTGCGGAACTCCTGGATCTCGGGGCGCGTCAGCAGGAAATCATCCAGAACATCTACAAAACGAAACCCCTCACGACCCTCAAGATTTGGGGACGTGCCTTGAATCGCATTCAGGTGGATGACCGTGCCAAGATCGCCTGGTCCGCCGTGAGCCGCGAGGATCTGGCGGAGATGGGAGCGCAGAGTAAAGAAGTCTCGGGCATCCTGGATGAACTCATCTCCACCATTCCCGACGCCGACGTGCACGTCATCTTCGTGGAGATGGAGGACGGCGTGATCAAGGCGAGCATGCGCTCCTCCCCGACGATTGATGCCAACCTCCTCGCGTCGCAGCTCTTCAGGGGCGGCGGACATCCGCGCGCATCGGGTTTCCGCCTGCCCCAGGCGGCCAACTTTCAGCTCGCGGTCCTCGAAGCCGTGCAGAAGATCCGTGAGGGCATGGCGGGCCAGCGGAGCGCAGCCGATCACCTGCCAACTGACGAACGCGCGCAAGTCAAAGCGTCCGCTCCCTCTCTTCCGTCTCCCGCTCCTCACCGGGAGGAGGCTACCGCAAAACCGCATAAGACGGCGTCCTCCTTCGACATTGTGGAGGAGTTGAGTGGGAAGAAGAAGGCGTCGAAGAAGCGTTCCAACGGCAAAGCGGACGAGTCACAATCGTGAGGGGGCCGAGAGAGCAGGTTTTTCCCTCGCTTTCTCACGCATGCGCGCTACACTGAGCGAGGCTTTTCCTCGTCATCATGCGACTTGTTCAGGTTGCAAAGGCATTGGGTATGACCGGTCAACAACTGCGCCATGAACTGGAGCAGGTGAATTTTGGGGTGAAACCCACGGATCGGGAAGTCTCCGATACGCTTGCTGCGGGCATCATTCGCTTCCTCGCGCGTAAATTGGGCAAAGAGGTCGACATGGATGCGCTGCAGAAGATGGGTACGGGCGATGAGACCGTTCCGAAGAAAGAGGCTCCCGTTGCCGAATCCGCAGCACCTCCAGAGAGCGCTCCCGCGGAGGCGGACGGTCAGAAGAGCGTGAACGTGCTGCGCAAGCTGACGCTGGACGATGTCTCGCGCGAGGCGATTGCCCGTGAGGCGCAGGCGCTCGATCGGCATCCGCCTGCACAGAAACGGCGCTCCTTTGGTCGTCGCAAGCCTGCGACATCCGAGAGGCGCAACATCGCCTCTTCGCACCAGGAGCAGATCAAGAAGAAGGAGGGCATCGTCTCTCTTCCGGCGCAGATCACCGTGAAGGAACTGGCCGAAAAGACCGGCATCCAGGTGCCCATGCTGGTGCAGACGCTCATGAAGAACGGCGTCCTCGCCACGATCACGCAGTCCATCGACTACGATACGGCTGCCGTCGTCGCGACGGAACTCGGCGTGACGGTCATGAAGCAGCAGGAATCCGCATCCGCGGAAGACCTCTTCAGCCGTAACCTCTCGGAACTTCTCAAAGATGAGCCGGAGAACCTGGTCAAACGCCCTCCGGTCGTGGTGGTGATGGGGCACGTCGATCACGGCAAGACCTCCATTCTCGATGCCATCCGCGAGACCAATGTGGCGGGCGGCGAAGCCGGCGGCATCACGCAGCACATCGGCGCGTATCAGGTGGAACATATTCCGGCGGGGTCCGCGGAGGCGCACAAGATCACCTTTCTCGACACGCCCGGACACGAGGCCTTCACGGCGATGCGCGCGCGCGGCGCGCAGGTGACCGACATCGCGGTGATCGTGGTGGCGGCGGACGAAGGGGTGAAGCCGACGACCATCGAGGCCATCGACCATGCCAAGGAGGCGGGCGTGCCCGTGCTCGTGGCGCTCAACAAGATGGACAAGGAGGGGGCCGACGTGAACCGCGTGATGGGGGAGATGGCGGCGCAGGGACTCCAGTCCGAAGAGTGGGGCGGGCAGGTGCCGTTCGTCCAGTGCTCGGCCAAGACGAAGCAGGGTATTACGGACCTGCTCGATTCCATCGTGCTCCTCTCTGAGATGCATTCCTTCACGGCCAATCCCGGGCGTTCCGCAGTGGCCACCGTGATCGAGAGCAAACTCGATCCGTCCTTTGGCCCGCTCGCGACCGTGATTGTGAACACCGGAACACTGCACCATGGCGAGAGTTTCGTCTGCGGCCGCACGCTCGGCAAAGTGCGCACCATGTCCGACGCGCACGGTCGGAAGTTCGAAGAAGTGGGGCCTTCGGGAGCGGTCCAGCTATCCGGGTTCCATGAGGTGCCCGAGGTGGGAGACATACTGCAGGTGGTCTCTTCGGAGAAGCAGGCGCGCGATCTTCTCTCCCAAGTGGAGGAACAGCGCAACCTGAAGCAGACGCAGCGGTTCGTGGATCTCGTGGGCAGGCTTTCGGAGGGCAAGCTGACCCAGCTCAAGATTGTGCTCAAAGCGGATGCCCAGGGGTCGCTTGAGGCGCTGAAAGAGTCCCTCGCCAAACTCACGACCGAGACCGTCACCGTGAAGATCATCCATGGTTCCGTCGGCGCCGTGACGGACAGCGATGTCTCTATGGCTGCGGCCAGCGAGGGCATCGTGGTCGCTTTTCATGTTCCCGTTCCCACGGGAGCGCGTGCCATTGCGGAGCGCGAGGGCGTGAACGTGCGCGAGTACGAGGTGATCTATGCGCTGCTCGAGGATATCGAGGGGCTGCTGAAGGGCCTCGTGGAGCCGGTGGACACGGAGAAGATCATCGGTCACCTGCAGGTGCTGCAGGTCTTCCTCACGAAGAAGAGCGAGCAGATCGTGGGCGGCCGCGTGACGGATGGCTTTTTCAAGCGCCTGCCCTTCCGCATCCAGCGCGATGGTGCGCAGGTTGGCACTGGTCGTATCCTGTCCTTGCGCAAAGGCGACAGCGACATCAAAGAAGCCAAGGAGGGCACCGAGTGCGGAATGCGTGTTGAGTCGACCGTCCCTATCCTTGAGGGGGACCAGCTGGAGGTGTTCCTGAAAGAGCTGAAGCGGAAGGAGGCTTGAGCTGCTGCATCTCCGGTGCAGTTGTCTGGCTGTTTACGCCGTTCTTGATGAAATCGCGGATGAGGGCATTTGCCGATTTATTCGTGACGGACGTGAGATGAGAGCAGAGCATGTACAGCTGCTCCGGCGAGAGCGTTTTTAGTTTCGCCTCCATCAGCGCTTCCGGTCCCTGCGGCGTTTCGCCCACGAGCAGTTTGATGTACTCCTTCGTATCCACTTTTTTCTGCTGCCGACCCTTTTTGAGGAGCACCAGGAGCTTCGCACCGTTCTTTCCCCTGTGTTTCTTCTGGATGAAGTCGATGAAATCCACTCCGTCCTGTCCCTTGATCGCGAGCTGTCGGCAGAGGTTCTCCCATTCTTGGGAGGGCACGAATGCGAGTTGATCCCGCACGATCGCGCTCTGCCCCTTAAAGAATCCCGCGCCCCATCCCGTGAGGCCGAGCCACGCCAGGGTGTAGGGGGAGATTTTTTTGTTCTTGATGTCCAGAAGACCTGAGAGGAGGGCCATGCCCGCCATGGCGAGGACCCCGAGCATCTTGAGTGCATTCTTGCCCTCCCGCACCGCTGCGGATTCCGGACGCTTCTGGCTCATGGTTCTCTGCGCCTGCGCGTGCACCGGATCACTGGTGAGTATCTGCTGGAAGAACCGTTCGACCTCCTGGATCATTGCCTTCTGTCGCGGCGTGAGGTCTGCTCCAGAGCGCATGGCCGTGAGCCGGTTGATCCATTCCGTCGCATACGCGACGCGGTTGCACACGCGTCCGCCGAAGACCGTGACCAGTCCTTTCCGCTGCGCCTCGTCGAAAATAACACCGATCTTTCCAAGGACGTCCTTGGCGTATGCCTGCGAACGCGCGCTGAAATTCGTCTCGAGAAAATGGTCTTTGAGATTCCGGCGCATCCCTTCCATGTATGCGCCGATGACGGCCTGTACATTCTTCTGGCGTTCGACGAGATGGGGGGTTTCGCTCTTCTTCCTGATCTTTTCCAGCTCTTTCTGCAGAATGCGCCCTTCGCGCGGGAGCATCTCCACCGCCATCGTGAGGAGGTCGAAGTCCCGGCTGTTCTCGGCGTCCCGCCGCTCCGCCTCGCGCGCATCCGAAGGCCTGTTCTCCGCCGCGTTGCGCGCCAGAGCCTGCCTGACATCGCCATCTGCGATGCGTTCCCGCTGTTCGGACGGAGCCGGTGATTCGCGTGAAGATTCGCGCATGGGGATCAGTCTCTAAATTTCGTGTCATCGACGTGCACGATCGTCATACTTTGCGCTTTCAGTTTCGCACTGGTGCGCAACGAGTTCACCACGCTCTTCAGCTCATCCGTGTTTCCCGTAAATTGCTTATTGTCCTTTGCGAGCACTTCGTTGATGTGCGTGCGGAGTTGCTGTGTCGCAGCCTGCTGTCCTGCCTGGTCCGTGGTTCGCTGCAGGCGTTCCAGCGATTGGTTGATGCGGTTGAGCTGTTCCTTTTCCACTGCACTGTTCTTTGCGAGACGCTCTTCGAGGCTCCTGGTCGCTTCGGTGCCGCTCACGGCAGCCGCTCTGCCCGCTCCGGCCCCCGCCCCGCCGCCCAGCGGCGGGAGGTAGAACTTGGGTGCGAGCAGCTGGTCGGGCGCCTTGGCGATGTTGAGCGCCTGTCCGATGTTCAGGTCTTTCCAGGCTCCGGATGCCCCGGGCAGCGGCAGCGGCAGGAGGAGCGGCAGCTTCATCATCAGTTTTCCGACGGAGCCTCCGGCGCTCATGATAGGAGAGGCGAACTTCTCGAAGAGCGTATCCATCTTGAATGCTGCCTTCGCCCCCATCCACACGACGGCGATCGACATGCCGACCCAGATGAGCTGCCACAGGGTCACCACGCCGGGGAGCATCGGTATGCCCATTTCTCTCGCGAGGATTGCGTTGTCGAGAGGCGGAGTGGCCATAGCCACGTTGATCATGATGAAGCCGATGGAGAAGGGGATCGCCGTGACCACAGGGATGAACGCCGCGTGCAGGAATTTGTTCCAGATTTCCATGGGGTTGAACGTTTTGAGCGCGCCTGTATCCCCCGCAACGAACCCGATGAACATGAACGGCATGAAGGCCACGGTGATCCAGATGACGGGAATGCGGATGAGCAGCACAAGCGTCAGTGCCAGGAGCGGGAAGAGCAGCGCCAGACTGAAGAAGAGCATGATCGACATCAACAGCGTGAAGAGCAGGAGCTGCGGCAGACGCGAGAGTGCGGCTGGTCCGGCAACAGGACTATCGGGATCGGTGGGCTTCACCACCTGTTCGTAGAACTTAAACCGTGCATGGTTGTAGACCACGGCTCCCATGATGGCGTTGGGCGTATTGGCTCCGGCATCGAGCGGTTCTTCCCGGATGCAGATGATCTTCTGCTCGCCGAAGAACATGGGGCAGGAGGTCATGCCCGGAGGCATTTTTTTGTCGAAGAAGGCGTAGCCCGTCACGACTTTGCATCCTGACCGATCAATGGTTTTTCCGTCTTTCAGATACGCGACGCAGGGGACATTGATGGCACTGGGAAGCGAGTAGACCGTTGCCGTGAGAATGTTGGCCAGGTCCAGCACCACCCGTGGAAAGAACCAAGAGAAATTGACCAGAATGACAGCAATGACGAACTTGACGGCGTACTTCTGCACGTAGCCTCCCTCCGCGAACACAACGGTCATGAGCGCGCCGATAATGAGCAGGAACGCCAGAATGATATTGGTGATGTTGCGCGAGATCTGCCAAATTCTGATCAGCACTGATCCCATGGACTGCGCATCGGTGTGCAGATTCATGAAACCGGGATCGAGCAGCATCCCGCAGATGGCCGTAAGCATGTAGATGAGAAAGTGCGCAAATACGGCAAGCCAGCTGAAGAACTGGTTGATGGCATTGAAGAAGGGGTCCACTGCATCAGCGGCCTTCGCCGTTTCGATCAGGGCGAGTGCACCCGTCCCACCTGTCTCTATGATCCAGGCGAGGAAGAGGAGCGAGAGTGCACCGAAGAGGATTTTTCTTTTTGTGGGCATTCAGAACATTCTATCACTTTTTGCCATTCTACTCAATAATCCTCGGTATTTGCGGCGTGAGACGGAAACGTGATGAAAAGTATACTTAGAACACAATATGTCCTCAATGTTGAGTATAATTAGTGTTCACATATTGATGTCATTTTAGGACATATATAATTACTTTGGCTTACAATAGCCATTTTCTTGAACAAAATCATAGATCAATTGTCTGATCACTTTTCTTGCACTATCCATGTACTCATGAGTACTGTTTGTGCTCGTGTCCTCTGTCATCCTCAAAGCACTGTTCAGTTCGCAGACGCGCGTGAAGCTCCTCTCGACATTTCTCCTCCATCCCGAGGAGGAGTATTTCATTCGCGAACTGACACGGTTGCTGCATGAGCAGATCAACTCGATCCGTCGTGAGCTCGAAAATCTGCGTCGCGTCGGTCTCGTGCGCGCGCGACACCGCAACCGCAAAAAGTACTACCACGTCGATCCAGATTTTCCGCTCTTCCATGAACTGCGCGGCATCTTCACCAAAGAGATTCAGGCCGAGAGTCCCATCGTGGCGAGCCTGAAGAAGCTCTCCGGCATCAAGCTCATTCTGCTCGCCGGCACGTTCGTCGGTTCCGAGAGCAAGGTGGATCTGTTCATCGTCGGGGACTTGAAGAAGGAGATGCTCGAGGCGCTCCTGCTCCAGGATCCCAGCCTCAAGAACGTGAAGTACTCCATCTTCTCCGAGGGGGATTTTCTCTACCGTTTGAGCCTGAAAGACCGCTTTGTAACAGAGATTCTCAGCGATCCCCGGCATCTTCTCATCACGAACTCGTTGCAGAAGCAGATTGAGGAGGCGTTAAAGAAGTAGCCGTAAGACATAAGCTATAAGACGTAAGCATAGATGCTATTCCCATGATCAGTTTGGCGCTTATCGCTTATGTCTTATGACTTATAGCTCATAAACATCAGGATCAAAGAGGCTTTTCTTCTTTACAGGCTCTCATTCCATCTGTAGCCTTTTGCCACTTTCGACATGGTTCACCACATTCTCCACGAACAGGCAGAACGTTTCATCCCCAAGCATCCCGAGATCAAACCCGGGTACACCGTGCGCGTGCACGAGCAGATTCAGGATGAAGAGGGCGGCAAGGCGCGCATTCAGATCTTCGAGGGCCTCGTGATCGGCGTGCATAACGGGCACGTTCCGACAGACCGCACGATTACGGTCCGCCGCATTGCTTCGGGGGTTGGGGTTGAGAAGAATTTTCCACTCGCGTCACCGGTCATCAAGAAGATTGAAGTGAAGAAGGTGGCCGCGGTTCGCCGCGCAAAACTCAATTTCCTCCGTGGGCGTCTGGGCAAGTCTGCGCGTTTGAGCGAGCGTTTCACGACCGCCGAGGAATTTGCCATTGCTGCCGCGCCGGAGCCGGTCAAAGCTCCCGCTGAAACCGAAGTCGCAGAGGAGAAGAAAGAGTAGGGCGTAGGGTAGGGGGGAGGGGGTAAGGAAGGTATAGTGTGCCCGTGCGGTACGTGCTTGTCGGAAACTACGGCGTTGGCAATTTCGGGGATGAGGCGCTCCGGGAGTATGTTCTTCGTGCATACCCGGAAGGGATGTGGACCGTACTCTCCGCGCATCCCCGGGCAGGGGAGCTGCCGCGCCTCCCTGCCGGTGTTCGTTCACTCTTCCTCACGCCCTGGTGGAAGACTGTTGCGGCTCTGCGGGCAAGCGACGGACTCGTCTTCGGCGGCGGATCGCTCTTCACGGATGTGGAATCCATGCGTGCATGTCTGCTGTGGTGGTGGCATGCGTTCGTCTGTTGGACTTTCCGCAAGCCTTTCTTCCTTGCCTTTCAGGGGATCGGTCCTTTTCGATCGGGGGCAGGGGAGTGGTGCGCGCGGTGGGCGGTCGCGCATGCCGCCTTCGTGAGTGTGCGGGATCAAGCATCGGCGCGACGTGTAGCGGCATGGGGATTGAATAAAAATATTGTTCTAACATTCGATCCAGTTTTTTCCCTATTCAAAGCGAAGGAGATCAGTACAAGTTCACAAAAATTGCTCGTGATTATTCCACGAAAAAATTCCCCGGCTTCGTTCGCTGAGCGAGCGACGGCGCTTCAAAAAAATGAAGCGTGGGAAGGAGTGCGCATCCTTTCCCTTGCGCCGGAGGATAGGGAGGAACAGGAGGTCTGTCGCGCCCTCGTCCATGCCCTTTCGGTCCCACCCGAGTCGATTGTGCCGATCTGGTCGGCCGATGCACTCGCCTCACTCGTGATCGGAGCCGGACTTGTCTTTTCTCAGCGCTACCACGGTGCCCTGGCGGCTCTGGCGCTCGGCATCCCTTTCGAAGTCATGCCTCAGGGGGAGGGAGACAAGATGGCGTCGCTCTCGCGGTTATTCCCTGCGGACATTGCCGCTCTTCTCACAGACGGGGAACGGCAGCTCAAGAACGTTCTATTCCCAGTATTCGGCGAATCTGGTAAAATACAATCATGAATACACTGTACCTGACTGCAGGGGAACGCGGCATCTTTGCGAAATTATCCGATGCGCTTCGAGAGGGGTGGAACGCTGAAGATGAAAAAGGGGATTTTTCAGATTCCGAGGAGAAACTCTCCATGCGGATGGCTCTTTTGCGGTTACATGATCCCAAACTTCTGGACGTGCAGAAGCAGGCAGCCGGACTCTCTTCAGAGAAGCTCGCGGCACTTCTGGCACAGACGAATCTGAAGGGCGTTTCGGATGATGATCTGGCGGAGCTTACCTTTGCGATCGGTCCTTCCATTCTGTCGAAGCTCATCGCAGGACTCCTTCTGCAGGTCAAAACAGATGAAGAGCTTGAGGATATTTCCGCGCTGACGCTCATCCGTCATTCTCTGCTGCAATCATATGTCTCTGCGTGAATCACAGACTCCTCCGCAATTTCCCACCAGCCATGATGTCCACCGTTCAACCCCAGCTCCCCGAAGGCGGAAAGAATGACATCGAAACACCCCAGCCCTTCAAGGCGACGCCTGAAGTGATCTCGCAGTTTCTGGAACTGAAAGTGGATGAGGTGCTTGCGCAGATGCAGAGCGTCGGGGGACGCGAGCAACTCTTCACAAAACTCATGGAGCATGAGGAGTACCTGCGCACGATTCACGATTTCAACCCTGAGGAACTCCGTCGGCAGCTCGAGGTGGCGGGTGAGGCAGTGGCTGCCAAGGAAAAATTCATGAAAGACGTCACTGCGCCGGAAAAGAAAACCATGATGCGCAGAGCCTGGGACCGGATGAAGGGATTTGCGCTGCATCACCCGATTATCACCGTTCTGCTGATTGCGTGCATTGTCGCGGGAGGATATGCAACCTGGCACTATGCCGGCAATACGCTCATGGCGTGGTTGCACGGCCTTGCGGAGGCCGCTCCTGCCAATGTGCTGCGGCAGGCGATCGAGGCGCCTGCCACCCTTCCCGCCCCGCCCCCGGCACCCTCCGGTCCGTGGAATGTCAGCCCTCTGCCGCCCGGACTGGGCTAGGTTTCGATTCAAATACATAGAAAAATGACAGAACCAGAAAAAAATCTTCGTTCTTCCGCCGATGATCTCTCTCGGGCAAATGTGGGGCGTCCTCTTCAGGACGGTGATTACCCCGCAACGGAACTGGATCGATGGGAGCATATGTATTCCAGTCAGGGGAAGTACAGCGAGCAGGAACTGCAGATGCAGATTGATTATCTGCAGAATGTTCTGACCGGAAAAAAGTCCGTTCCCGAGGCGGTGGACACGGATGATGCGGTGCCGCTCTCATTTGCGCTGGCACGCGATTTGGTGTTGCGGATCCAGCTTCAGGAACGACTGCGACTGCAGCAGAGCGTGCAGCGCCGGCAGAAGACCGGCACACCGATCACGATGCTGCGACCGGACCCGCGCCATCCCGAGCAGGTGATCCCTGTGGACACGGCACCGGATGCAGCACTGGAAAAAATCGAAGACCTGGATTGGCGGATCCGGGGTGCGCTGTACCAGCAATTCTGGATCCATTTTCTCCTGGAAGAGGTGCAGCGGTATGAAGCCGCGATGACTCGTTTCCCTTCATTGAAGAACGTGACACGTGATGCGGCACTGGAACAGATCGTACGCACGCAGTTGACGCAATTGAAACCGCTTCTGGAGCAATCGCTGCTCTGTGCACGCGTGCGGCGTCTTCGTACTGCCAAAGCGCCCGATGCGGAGATTCGTGAGGTTCTGAAAAATCTTCCTGCAGAAGCAGGGAAAGATCTCAATACCTACATGAGCAGGATCGATACCCAGATTCAGCAGGTTCTCGCGGTCACGGTCGGATTCCCTCTGCATCGCAAGGAGTGGCTGGGACTGAAGAAGACAGAGCGGGCGATTGCGGTTCCCCCCGTGTTCCGTTTGCGCAGTGAACTGATGCAGCGCCATATGGACGCCATCCTCAGGCGTGAGGATGAACTGAGCGGGAAAATGGACAGCGTTTCCTCTGCAGAGAAGAAGGCACTCGCGCATGAACACCAGGAACTTATCGGTGACTATCTGGAATACAATGCCCTGCATCTGCGGAAATTCCGGCAGCTTCTGCATCTCTTCATCGAGCCGGGTCCGGTGTTTGCCACGGAAGAGGGATCAGGCAAGCCCGCTCATGAATTTCAGCCGGCTGGAGCCATGCGGACGGATTTGCTCCAGCAGCGTGGACGCGAACTCATGGCGCTCAATACGTATCTGGAACATATCGACAAGAGCGTGCTTGGCAATCAGGTGCTGGAGATCGACAAGCTGTTCGAGGATATTCTGATGACGGTTGCCGTTCCCGGAGGTATTGATGCCATTTTCAACGAAGCAGAAAAGGCTACGTTTGTCTGGGAATTTCACGATGCGCCGTGGCGGTGGGGGCCGGGGCAGGTTCTTGGGGAATGGACTCCCCAGATGCGCCCGTGGCGGCGCAAGCAGATTCTGGCACCTCTCTACAAGCATTTTCGTCTGCCGCCCACCACGCAGTGGGATACGCCCAGCAATGAGGAACCGCGTTCCTATCATGAGCTTTCGCCTGCGGAACAGGCGCAGTGGCTCAAGCGGTCCGATGTGCAGGAGCGCGTGGAGAGCGTGCGATCCATCGTGCGCAAATTTCGTGCGAGACTTGAGCCCGAAATGGCCGTCATGCGCGGATCCAATGCCATCCTCAACGATCTGCTCACGACGCAGACGCCGGCATCCATGGACGCAACGGAGAAACGTCCCATGAAGGAACTTCTGCGGGCAAAGAAGAAGCTCCCCGAGCAACTCTTTGCGGGGGAGAGCGGCGAGATTGCCGAACCCCCATCGGACTGGCCGGGCAATCAGACTTCCGAACAGGTTCTGCAGGATATTCTTGCCGCCGATACCGCGAAGGCCCGTGGGATGTACTTCCGGCTCATCGAGCGCGCCACGAGCGGCTCGGGGGCTTTTGAGCGGGAATATGCAGAGTACATCCGCGGGATCAATGCCAACCTCCAGTTCCACATTGATGCCAAAGATCTTCATACCTATGCGGCGGCGAGCGTCTGGCGGGAACTCGGATTGCTGGCGGCAACCCTCGGAGCGGAAGTGGTTGGGGCGTACGTGTCTTGGAGACTCACAAAGTATGGTGTGCGCAAAGCGGCAGGGGCAGCCTGGCAGTCCACGAAGTGGGGTGTGCGTCAGGTGAAGAAAGGCGCGGATGCCCTGGGAGAGGAGAGCAGGTTGCGTGTCCGATCCAAACCCGCAGCAAAACCTTCAGTTCCACCTGCGACCCCGGCAGAATCAGCGGCTTCTCCAAAGCCGACTCCCGATCCCGCTGGATTTGAACAGCGTCTGTCAGAGGCGATGAGACAGGCGGAGAAGCCGATTGCACCTGCAGCGGCCAAAGAGGCTGCTGCTCCCGCTCTGGCACAACCGGTATCCGGACCCGAAGTGAAACCGAAAGAAAAAGGCCGTTTCCTCGGCCATGCAGGTTTTCTGCTGATGGAGGTGGCGACAGTTTCCGAAATTCTCCAGTCTCTGGAACGGACGGCGAATGCCGATCTTCTGAACGAGCGTGACACGCTCGATGCCGTTCGGGAAATCTGGAGCGATGCGGATCATGGTATCGATCTGGAACGAAGTGGCGACCAATTCTGGATGGCGGGGTACAACCGGAAGTACTACGAGGCGCTCAATGTGATTGGTGCCACGGGCAGGCGCGAATGGGTCGCGCAGGAGAGGGAAATCATCCGGCAGATCCAACGAACGCTCGACATGCGCCTCATTCTGCAGAGCGGGGCAGTGCCAAGGGCTATTCCTCCACTTCCTGCCCTTGCCGATCGTACGTGGGATCCGGCATTCAGGATGCAAATGGAAGCTGCACATACGGCTCTGGTGCGAGAGGGGCAGCAGCTGGAACAACGGCGCACAGCACTCCTTGCGAGCGTGCAGCAGCTCCATGACAAACGTATGGGGGAGTTTCCCGTGTACCGGACGGATGCGCAGCTCAACCAGCAGCCGTTCACGCGTGACCGCGCAACGAAGAAGATCAACATCAATACCAGCGGCACCACGCTCGGTTTCATTCCTGTGAAGTACAAGAACGGCCCCATCGAGCAGTTCCGCAAGGCGGGTCTCGTGCAACGCGAAGCCGACGCGTTCACGTTTGACGAGGCGCAGAAGGAACTGAAGACCCTCGATCAGTCACTGGAAGCATTTCAGAGAGACCTGCGGGCATATTTGTACGAGGGGGAACGCTTTGAGCGGATGCTGCGAACTCCGTAAGTCCGCGTCCGATTCGTTGGAAAGAAGTGCAGGCGCTGATATCCTTCGTGTGCATGGAAATCCGTAACTTTTGCATCATCGCGCACATTGATCATGGCAAGTCCACGCTGGCCGATCGCATGATCGAAGTTACGGGGACCAAGCAGAAGCGCGAGATGAAGGAGCAGCTCCTCGACATGATGGATCTGGAGCGCGAGCGCGGCATCACCATCAAGCTGACGCCGGTGCGCATGGGGTGGAAGGGAATTCAACTGAACCTCATCGACACGCCTGGGCATACCGATTTCCGCTACGAGGTGAGCCGCAGTCTCGCGGCGTGCGAAGGGGCGATTCTGCTCGTCGATTGCTCGCAGGGCATCCAGGCGCAGACGCTGGCTGTGCTCACGATGGCCATGGAGCATGACCTCACGATCATCCCGGTCCTCAACAAGATTGATCTGCCGGCGGCAGATCCGGAGCGCGTGAGCGAAGAGGTGATGAAGTTACTGGGCTGTTCCAAAGATGAAATTCTGCGAATTTCGGCGAAAGAGGGCAGGGGAGTGCCTGAAGTATTAGATGCGGTGGTGGAGAGGATCGCTCCTCCCCGGATAGGAAGCAGCACGCAGCACGCAGCACGCAGCACGGGTGTGACGCGTGCATTGATATTTGACGCGATCATGGATCCGTACCGCGGGGCCGTCGCCTACGTGCGCGCGGTGGAGGGGACATTCCGGAAGGGCGACAAGGTCACGCTCCTCGGGACGCAGACGCCTGTCGACATTCTGGATCTCGGTCACTTCTCACCCAAGTACGCGTCCGATCCGGCGCTCCACGAAGGGGAGATCGGCTACATCGTCACGGGTTCGAAGGATGTGCGTTCGGTGCGTACGGGAGATACGGTGTCGTCTCTGCCGGACGCGCAGCCCCTGCCCGGGTACAAAGAGGTTCAGCCGATGGTCTTCGCCGGACTGTATCCGTCGGAAGCCGATGACTATCCTCAGCTGCGGGAGGCACTGGAGAAGCTGGCGCTCAACGATGCGGCGCTCAAGTTCGAACCCGAACACAACGCGGCGCTGGGCAACGGGTTTCGGTGCGGCTTCCTCGGTCTTCTGCACATGGACATCGTGCAGGAACGATTGGAGCGCGAGCACGACTGCGACTTGATCATTACCGCGCCGAGCGTTCTCTACGAAGTGAAACTTTCGGTCCGGCGTCCGGCGGAAGTCGTGCGCGCCAGTCTGCTCAAACCGGATGAGCCGGATACCGCGCGCATCAGCAATCCTGCGGATTTTCCTGATCCCTCCTGCATCGCTGAGGTGCGCGAACCGTGGGTGAAGCTGGAGATTGTGTGCCGGGCGCAGGATATCGGCGCGGCCATGACGCTGGTGGGGGAACGCCGCGGCATTCAACTGGATTTGAGTTATCTCGATGCCGATCGCGCCCTCCTCACCTTCGATGTGCCGCTGCAGGGGATCGTCTTGGACTTCTTCGATCTCCTCAAATCCGCAACGTCCGGTTATGGATCCATGAGTTACGATCCCATCGGCTACCGTGCGGGCGATCTGGTGAAACTCCAAATTCTTCTACTGGGCGAACCCGCCGATGCCCTCTCCACCATCGTCCACCGGAGCGAGGCGCATCATGTGGGCGGGATGATCGCCAAGAAGCTCAAAGAGGTCATGCCCAAGCAGCAATTCCAGATTCCCATTCAGGCGGCCATCGGCGGCAAGATCGTTGCGCGTGAGACACTGTCCGCTTATCGCAAGGATGTGACGGGATACCTGTACGGCGGCGACGTGACGCGCAAGAACAAGCTTCTCGAAAAGCAGAAGAAGGGCAAGAAGCGCATGAAGAAGATGGGCAAGGTGACGCTGACGCAAGAGGCGTTCCTGAGTGTGCTCAAGCGCTAAAGCTGAGCCATGGCCGCTGCAAATTCCGCATCGCTCGCTTCCTCTCCCTTCAGACACGTGCAAGGATTTTTTTGCCAGTAGGATAACCCATTCATCGTTTTGCGAACGAGTTTCTCAGCAAGAATCCGATTCGTTGATCCTGTTGCCGTTAAGAAAAAATCCACACCGCCTTCAAAGATTTCTTCGCAACTTTTCACTCCACCGTCGGGATTCACGCAGTGTACGCAGACCGGACCGTCTTTCGTATCACCCCCTTTCTCTTCCGCTTGCGTGAGAGGCATGCTGCAGGCGATACATGTTTCCATCGGAGTTGGGTGGAAAGCACAGTGAGGGTATCTCCACTGGTGCGACCATCCGATCATTTCAGTAGAATGGGCCTGTGGCAATGCATTTCCCTCTTCGTTCCGTCTTCCTCGCCCTCCCGCTGGAGGGTCAGTCCAAGTGGCTGTTCCAGGCATTGCAGGAGGAATTGAAGCCCTACGCGGATATCCTGCGAATTCAGAATCCGCAGTCGCCGCATTTGACGCTCATGTTCTGGCAGAGCGTGGGACCGCTCGAATACCAAGGCATTGCGGCGCAGGCGGCGAAAATCGCCCCGCTCCATCGGCCATTCACGATGCATGTGACGGGGGCGGATACCTTCGGTAGCAGGGGGGAAGATTCCGTGCTCTTCCTCACGATTGCGTTCAGTGAGGAACTTGCGCGCGTGAAAAAATCCTGTCCGTGGTCGGATGGCCGGCCCTTCACCCCGCACATCACGCTGGCGCGTATCGCACACCCGCAGCGATTCAATGTCGTGAAGAAGAAGGTGATGAAGCTCCTCGATGGGACGGCGTTCGACATTCCGGTGGACCGGCTGCGGCTCTACGCCGAAGTGAATGGGGTGAAGCAGACGGTGCTTGAGGAGTTTGTATTCAGGGAATAGCCGTAGAGACGCGATGCCATCGCGTCATTCAAAGGATCACCGGGAGGACACGGGCTGCCGATGTCGACGGAAGACGCGGTATCGTCGCGTCTCTACTGTTTGTTTGGTGTCTTTTCCTGCAACAATTTTCGCACGCCCGGGATGAACGGCTCGAAGACCGTCTGCAGGATGCTGGCGGTGAGCGGCTGGAGCTTCTCGAATGGGATTTCCTTCTTCTGCGCACGGAAGAATTCCTGCAGAACGAAAGTGGTGAGCTGCAGGATCGTCCCGTCGATGTGTTTCTCGTCGACCATGAGTTTTAAGAGGATGCCTGCGACGTCGAGCGACAACACCGTCTGCAGACGCGTGATCCAGCGGATGAGGATCTGGCCTTCTTCCACGGCAATAGCGCCGCTCTTCGTGAGCGCTGTGGCGTTCGAGAGGTCCGGTTCTGGGATTTCTTTGAGCATCTCTCCCAGGTATTCCTTCACCGTATCGCGGCAGCCCTGGTGGATGAGCGAGAGGATGGCGAGGATGAAGATCGAAGGACAGTCACGGGCGACGAGGCGGGAGATCAGCACGAACAGGTGCGTGTGCTCTTCTTCATCCAGAAATTGCACGATGGCCTTGGCGACCTGATCGTCGCGGCGCTTACTCTTCTTCTCTTCCCGGCGGATCTGTTGCATGCCTGCCGCGGCCGCAGCGAAGCGCTGTTTGGCCTCTTCACTCAGTTCCTCGAATCCACTTGCCGCGCCCTCTCCGGGTGCCCCAATTTCTGGACCTCCAAATTCTGACATGGGGGCATGGTATCATGAAAGACAAACCTGCGGTTTTTCTTTCATGAGCTTTCTTTTCCCTTCAGCGGTGTCGCTCCCCGCCTGTACCCGCCGGAACGACATTGTCGGGCTGGCCGAACGGTACGCTCGGGCGGGCAGCGCTGGGTCCCGTCAGGGCCACCCAGCACTTCGCGACGATTGTTTACTATCGTCATTTTCTCATTCTGATGAAGTATCCTGATGTCTGCACTTCAGAAATCTTGCGCATCTTCTCCGTGCCCCAGTCGGCGCACCGCAACATCCAGCGAAGCAGCCCGATACGATGGAGCGGTGTGAAGCGGGCGAGTGACTCGAAGAGTCCGCGTACGGGGCAGATTTCGACTTCTGTGCAGTTGCGGAAAAGGTAAGCGATGCCGTCCTTCGAATAACGGAAGTAATCGCGGTAATCCTGCGTCGTCTGCGCGTGATAGCGGTACAGGAAGGGAACGTACACAAGGCCTCTGCCGCCCGGCTTCAGCACGCGCGTGATCTCTTCACAGGCGCGTTTGGGGTCGTAGACGTGTTCCAGTACAGCGAGGCAGAAGAGGCCGTCCACCGATGCGTCCGCGAAAGAAAGTCGGTGGATATCCTCGACGAAATCAGGATGATACTGGTTGGTGTAGTCCGTCACCCGGTACTGCACATTGGGGTCAGAGAGGAAACGGCCGAACGTTCGCTGGTGATCGGCATTCAATCGATCTCCCCGCGTGGGATCGAGCCGCAGCCCCCCGCCGATATCCACGATCAATCCGCCGACCGAGAACATGCGCAGTACGGTCTCATGGAAGAAGCGGTGCCAGAACGGTCCCTTCAGGGTATCCGCAAGAGAAGAAGGACGTCGCATGGCTGCCGGGTGAATTTTGAAATCAGGGACGTCGAGAGGCATGTCCCTCACTATAGCATCAGGAAGAACTATCCAGCACCAGAACCAGCTTCGCATCATTCGATGCGGGGCATGTACCAGAATGTCCTCGGCACGCGGTTGGCGGTGCCATGTACCGAACGCCGCGTTCACAAAAACAGGCGCTGAAGGCGCCTGTGGCGTTCTGGTACATGGTTGCGGGGGCCGGATTTGAACCGGCGACCTCGAGGTTATGAGCCTCGCGAGCTACCAGGCTGCTCCACCCCGCGTCGAAACCGCAGCTATTCTGCCCCAGTATTTCCTTGCGCGGAAGAGGAAAATGCGTAGAATTCCTCCGCTATGGCACATAAGAAAGCAGGAGGCTCCACCAGTAACGGCAGAGACAGCATCGCGAAGCGACGTGGACTGAAGCGCTCCGGCGGGCAACTGGTATCCGCGGGAGAGGTGCTGATCCGGCAGAAGGGATACTGGTATCGACCGGGGATCAATACTCACATGGGGAAGGACTGGACCATTCATGCTTCCGTCGATGGCCAAGTCCGTTTTACGGAGAAGCGTGTTACGAAGTTCAGTGGCAAGCGCGAGCAGTGCACGCTGATCCACGTGGACGCGGTGAAGTCGTGATGCCATCCGCGTTGGGGTGAACGTGCCGGTTTTTTCACAGTGCGCGTTTCAGTTCATCGATTCTCTCCCGGTGGAAGAAGTAGAGCTTCCAGTGTTCGAGGACGGGCATCTGCCTGAGGAGCTCCAGGTACGCGGCTTCACGCTCCTGCGCGTACGTGCCCTCTTCGTTCTCCAGGGCATCGAGCGGACGCTGAAGCTCCGTGATAATGAGGACTTTTTCGCCGGGCTTGATCATGCTCAGGTTCTCCTTGGCGTACTTGTCTTTGAACTGCACCGAGCGGTAGTAATCCAATTCCTTGTACCCCCCGGCGATGCTCCGTCGCAGGGCAGTATTCTGGTTGCGGATGTCTTCGAGCGTCTGTTCGAAAAGCACGTTGCGGTAGAAGGAGAGCGCAAGTCCGAATGCCATGAATCCCACGACCGTCAGACCCACGATGATCGTGAGTTGTTTTGAGATCGGTTCGATGTGCTGATACGCCACAGATGCGTAGCTTACCGGTTTGAGGAAATAGAGGAAATAATGGAGACAGAGGAAATAGGAGAACCATGGACTTCTCCTCTATTTCTTTTCTTTCTTTTCTTTCCTCTATTTCCTGAACGAGGCATCTATACTGTGTCCGGATGAAAATCTACTGCTCCGGCATCGGCGGTATCGGTCTCTCGGCCTATGCCGCATACCGTGCGAGTCAGGGGCACCAGGTATCCGGCAGTGACCGGACGGATTCGGCTATCATCCACGATCTTCGGGAGCAGGGGATTACAGTCTTTCTCTCGCAGGACGGGTCGCATGTGCCCGAGGATTGTGACCTTTTCATCTTTTCCGAGGCGATTCCGGAAGGAAGCCCCGAACGCCAGCGTGCAAAAGCGCTCTCCATTCCGCAGCAGTCGTACTTTCAGGCGCTCGGGGAGCTCACGGCCGATTTTCGCGTGGTTGCCGTTGCCGGCACGCACGGCAAATCATCGACGACCGCGATGGCGGCGCGCGTGCTGATGGATGCGGGACTCGATCCCAGCGTGATCGTGGGTACGAAAATGCGCGAACTTCAGGGCCGCAACTGGCGGAGGGGAGCGAGTCCGCTCTTCGTCGTGGAGGCGTGCGAGTACCGCCGGTCTTTTCACGCTCTCTCTCCCGAAATCATTCTCCTCACCAATGCGGATGGCGATCATTTCGATTACTACCGGTCGCAGGAGGACTACGAGCAGGCGTTCGTGGACTTCGTGAAGCGCCTGCCGCCGGATGGCCTGGTCATCACGCACGGCACCGATCTCGTCTGCGCGGCGATCGCGGAGCGGGGAGGACGCAGGATGGTCGATGTCGATACTGTCCCGTTGCCGACGCTCGCCACTCCCGGCCTGCACATGCAGCGAAACGGTCAGCTCGTTCTCGCTCTCGCGGAGGAGCTGAAGATTGACCGGGAGCAGGCGCTCGCATCGCTCGCGGGCTACGCCGGTTCCTGGCGGCGCATGGAGGTGAAGGGCGAGACGAAGTCAGGCGTGACGGTGATTGATGATTACGGTCACCATCCCACTGAAATCCGCGCGACCGTGCAGGCTCTCCTGGGCGCATATCCCGGCAGGCGGCTCGTCGTCGTGTTCCAGCCGCACACGCACGATCGCACACGCAAGTTGTATGAGGCGTTCGCTCAGGCGTTCAAAGGGGCTGCGGTTGTGATCATTCCCAATATCTACGATGCTCGGCCGGACCGCGAGAGCGGATTGGTGGATCTGTCTGCGTTCGTTCGGGATATCGGAAAGGGGAGCGGCGTTCAGGCGATCAATGGCACATCTCTCGATGAAACCGAGCGCTTACTCCGCGAGCAGATCCTTCAATCCCGGGATGTGTTGCTCGTCCTCGGGGCGGGCAATGTGACGGAGCTGGCGGGGAGGATGGTTGAGGGTTAGGGGGATAGGGGGCAGGAAGATCGGGGAAAAATGCTTGATTGAGGAATAATTCAACTCCATCATTCCATCCTTCAATTCTTTCCCTACATCATCATGTCTCATGCCGATCATGGTGGAACCACAAGTCACACTTTTCCCTGGGACAAAGAACAATATCCCGATGAAGTTGTCATTGGATCGGCAGTTGCAGGATGCGTGAACGACTCTTTTGTTTTTGCCGAAGATATGGGGCTCGATCCACTCGCAGCAGTTGAAACGCTGCTTGCCAAGGGAAACATGGGACACGTCAGGCCGGACTTCATCCGCGTCCTCCAAAAGGAAGGTTTGCCCTTGCTCCGGGAGTACTCATTTAACCCCGATAGGATTAGAGCAAATGGCACTCCGATTTCCAAAGTCGATGATGATCCTCATGCTGGGGAAAGAGCTGCCCACGCAAAGGCAAGAATGGAAGGGTATGCTCAAAAAATGTTGCACTTACTAGAAAGTGTTCTTCCGGGGGAATAAGGGTCCATGAGAGAATAACCGTCTCGTCGCGAAGCGATATCAATAATCCGCGGCGAACCCGTACTTTTGTCCCGCAAGAGTGCGGGGTGGAGCGATCCCATTGAAGAGAAAGGGTGGTTCGTGGAGGGGAAACCGTAGGTTTCCCATCTGCGCATCATTCCGGCTGAAACGATGCCGTTTTTTCGAGATATAGTTCCATGGCCGTCGCGATCATCTTGGCCATGGAGGCACGGTTGACGGGATCCGCCGGACCGAAGAGGCCGGTCAGATTACCTTTATCGTCGCTGTAGCCGCTCACGAGGCTGTGGGTCGCGGCGGTCTCGATGCAGTCGGCATAGGGAATCGAGCGGGAGACATCGTCGAACATGGTTCCGGTGGGCCAGTCCCGCTTCACATTCAGAACCTGCAGGAAGGTAGCCACGACTTCGGCTCGGGTGGCGGGGCGCAGGGGATCCACCGATCTGTTCAGGTAGACCAGCCAGCCCAGGTCTTCGGCGGATGCGAAGAAGGGGGCAAACCAGGTTCCTTTTGCCCTATCATTCTCGGGAGCAGTGGAAACTTTTGTTTCATCGATGCTGGCGAGGCGATGCGCGATCTTGGCGAGTTCGGCCACCGTGACGGGATCATTGGGGCCGAATGTTCCCGTGGGGTTTCCGTCCGCATCCCGGTAGCCGGACATCACTTTGGCATCCAGCACGCGACGGACGGATGCAGTGAACCACTGGCCGACAGGGACGTCGGTGAAAATCACCGGTTTGCCGTCGATGGTGGCCTTGACGAATTGGCTCTCCATCTCCTTTATCTGCTGCTGATCCAACTGCGGCAGGTTGTCGCACTTGAGCTGAACCGACAGGACGACGCGTCCGTCTTTGATAAGCCGTCCGGATTGCGGGTTCGGGGTGGTACATCCTTCGATGGTGTCGAATGCGACGGAGTAGAGGCCAACGGGCATGGGATCGTAGAACCCGGGCGTGACGCCGGAGTAGGAGGCGCCATCCGGACCCGTGAGGGTATAGGGGAATCCTGCAGGATCGGAGTCGACACTCACCTTGCCGAAGAGTGTCAGCGTGTAGCGGATGTTCAGGGCAACGGTGTCGCCATCCTTCAACTGGAAGGCGGCTTGCGGCTTTTCGAAGAAGGCCGTTTCCCCGTTGAGCGTGAGGGTGATCGCTGCCGACATGCCCGAGGGGGGCAGGACGTTGAGTAGATAGTTGCCGGCCGGCATGTTTTCGTATGAGTGCGTGGCGACGTTCGTCTCAGTGCTGGTGCCATCGGGTTTGAGCAGCACCCAGTTGCCGAAGAGAGAGGGGAATGCCTCGAGGGGAGTCTGGATCACCGTGATGCTGCTGCCGCTCTGGCCTGCAGCCATCAGAGGGAAGATGCCGCATCCGAGCAGCACGACGAGCAAGAACGAGAGGCGCCTGGTTGTCATAGATGGGAGGGAGGGAATGCCATAGTGTTGCGCAGGGGGGAGCCCGTATGCAATGGACCGCCGATCCTCTTCATGTGCTGCCCATACGAAACAGGGCACCCGATTGTGTGGGCGCCCTGGTCATCAGCGATGAATGTCTCCTGTTCAGGCTCTCTCGTCTGCCAGACGCCGCACGGTCTTCTTGGCGAGGAAAGCGGTAACGATGAGGCTCGCGGTCAGGAAGATGACGTCAAAGCGCAGCCCCGTGACCGGCAGACCCGTCACGCCAATGGTCGTGGTGGCGACGAGGGCGGAACCTGCATCGTTCTCTTCGAGATCGCTCGCCGAAACGCGTGCGGTGACGGTGGACGTCGTTCCCTGCTTCAGGGATTTGCTCAGTGTGAGGGGGACCGTGACGGTCCAGGTTTTGCCCGAGTAGATTTGGGGGATTTCCCAGGAGGCGACGGCGTCGTTCACCGTTCCGAAGCGCGGGAGCGGGGTGACGAATTGAGCGGTTTCCGGATCAATCTGCGCAGAGACCACCACGTTGTGGATCGTGCGTGCTCCCGTGTTCTTGACGGTGATCGTTCCGCGTACGGAGCCGCCGGGCAGAGCCTCGGCCTGGTGCGCGGCCACCCACACGCGGACGGTGCGTCCTTCGTTGATGTCGGCCACCGGCTCCTCCGGTACGACGGAAGAGGAGGAGGACGAAGAGGAAGACGCTGTTCCACAGGTGAATTTGCCCGTGAACAGAAGTGCACTGTTGGCGTCGAGTGATCGCTGGATCGGCGAGATCAGGTTACATCCCGCGCGTCTGTGGAAGGTGACGCGGTACTCGCCCGGAGCCATGCTGCTGTACGTGGCGGGGGTGAAACCGGTATCGCGGGAGTCATTGGGTCCCAGGAGTTCGAATGATGCCCCTTCGGGCTCACTCTGAATGACGATAGTTCCGTCGTAGCGGTACTTGATCGTGACGGTGATGGCATCGCCATCGGCAACCGTGAAACTGACATCACGGTCCACGGTGGACACGACGTCCACGCCGTTCTTCGTGACGGTGGTCGTCATCTTGGCGGAGGAGGGTGGGGAGAGGTGCAGCAGGTACGTGCCGTTTTCGGCGGCAGGCAGCTCTCTGAGCTCTTCTTCATTGATGGTGATCTGGGAACCGTTCGGGTACGTGATCGTGTACTGCCCGTACGCTCCCACGGGACTTTGCTGGAGGATCGTGACAGAACCGCTTGCGTGCGCGCGAGAGGCGACGAGCAGAAGGAGCGTCATAGCGGCGCTGGAACAGACGGTACGCAGGGAGAACGTCATAGCGTATGAGGGAAAGAAGACCTTCATCCCGCTCAGGCGGGACAAAAGGGCAGTATTAAACCAGTAATTTTGTGATATGTCAATTATCTTTCACATTCTCTGACCAGGCGGCAGAAAGTGCCATTTGCCATATTTCCTGCAATGGAGGCAGTTTCTGTGAGAGAAGCACCTCCTTGCCCTGCTTCACCGTGAGCAGGGGAGACACCGTCGTGCATCCGAGCAGGGAGACCGGAACTCCTACATTCGCGCATTCGGCCATGATGCCGTCAACGTGGTCCTTTGCGACCTCAAGCAGAAAACCGCCGGTTTGGCTGAAGAGGAGCGTATCCGCACGCAGGGAAGAACCGAAGGAGGCGAGATCGACCGTGATGCCGAGGCCGCCTCCGCACTTTCTCTGCGGGAGAGTCATTTCGAAGAGGGCGAGGAGCAGGCCCCCGTCACTCACGTCGTGGCACGAGAGAGCTCTCCCTGATTGAATAACTTTTGTGATCAGTTGTATTTGCTTTGCTAATGCGGAGAAGTTCGGCTTTGGCACCTCCGATCCGAGCAGGGCGTCCCGTGGAGCAACAGCCATCTGCTCCAGCACATCGTAGTAGAGGGAGCCGCCGCACTCATCCTTTCGTTCCCCGATGAAGAGGAGTGCGGAATCCGGCTTCTTCACCTGCATGGTGACTGCCCGCGCACTGTCGGGCAGAACGCCGATGCAGCAGACGATGGCCGTGGGGTCGATGGCGCTTTTGTCCGGTTTGCCGTTGTACAGGCTCACGTTGCCCGAGATGATCGGCACCGGCTCGCCATCCATTTGGACGCCGCGCGCCGCGTCCGCGATGCCCCTGACCCCTTCTTCCAGGGCAGAGAGCTGCTGTGGAATCTCGGGATTGCCGTAGTTGAGACAGTCGGTGAGCGCGCGCGGAACGGCGCCGACGGCCGCCACGTTGCATATGGATTCCACGGCGGCGTTGGCTCCCTGCCAGTAGGCGGAGATCCGTCCGTACCGGCCGTTTCCGTCCGCGGCCAGGGCGACGCCCACGCTTCTGTCTTTCGCCGGCAGTTCCTCCCAGCCGGGATGCGTACCTTCATGAATGTAACTCGCCAAGTCCTGCAGAGGCGCAATCACGCCTGCATCGGCTTCGCCCGCTTCGGTGACGGTGATGCCGATGACGTCTTTATCGTAGTGACGGATGAGCGGCGCAACGCTCGCGGCGTTGGGATGGCGCAGCATCGCCTTGAAAATTTCATCCAATGTGAAGGTCTTGCCTGCTACAGTTACACGATTGCCGGAGCAGGAAATGACAGGTTCCGGCCTCACCGTCTGGTCTGGCTTCGTCGGGCGCGTGTACAGCAGACCGCAGGTCACGTCGAGCGCTCTGGCGAGGCAGACGACCTGCCCGTGATGGGTGAGCCGGAGCATGGGATCTTCCGTGACGCGGCCGATGCGGCTGGCGCGGGCGTTCTCGGCGACCTCCGGCAAGTTCCAGATTTCGTTGTAGTGGCGCAGGATGTGCGCTGTCAGCGATGGATGGCAGATCCAGCAGAAGCGTTCCTGCGTTTCGGCGCAGGCGATGATTTCGGGGGGGAGATCAGCGACGGCGGTATGGACGGCGTCCAGATCGACGTCGGCGCCCAATCCCCGTTCCGAGACCTGTTCCACGCTCGCACAGACGACACCGCCGGCCCCGAGATCCTTGAAGCTCACTTTGTCCAAGTGCCTGTGCGCCGCGAGCCAGTCGAAGAGCGCGTAGGTCGAGGCGAGCAGGTGGCGCTCGAGGAAGGGGTTGGGCTCCTGCACGGCACCCGAGTTCTGCTCCTTCTTCTCTTCTTCCATCGAGGCGCTGGCGAAGGAGGCGCCGCCGAATCCGCTGCGGTCCGTGGGCTTGCCGATCAGAATGATATCGTAGCCGGTCTTTCCCGCTTCGGGCGGCACTTCACTGTGAATGACTTCGTCTTCGCGCACGATGCCGACGGCGATGGCGTTGACGAGGCAGTTACTGTTATACGATGCATCGAAGACCGTATCACCGCCGAGGTTCGGGATGCCCAAGGGGTTTCCATATCCCGCGATGCCGCGGGCGACCTCACGCGCAATGGTGCGGGATTCTTCGGTCTTCAGGTCTCCCAGACGCAGGGCATCCAACGCTCCGATCACCCGCGCGCCCATGCACACCACGTCGCGGACCACGCCGCCGATGCCCGTGGCCGCACCTTCGAAGGGCACGATCTGCGAGGGGTGATTGTGCGATTCGTGGGAAATGACGAGTCCCCAGCGCCTGCCGGCGGGTGCGTCGGTGATGGCCACGATGCCGCTATCCTCCTTCGGACCCAGGATCACGTGGCTGCTCTCGGTGGGGAAGGTCTTCAAGAAACGGCGGCTCGATTTGTAGCTGCAGTGCTCGCTGCCCTGAATGCCCCAGATGGTTGCTTCCACGATGGTCGGGTCGCGTCCGAGCATGGTCGTGATCTTGCGGGCTTCTGCCACCGTCAGGCCGATCTTGTGCTGTTTCAGCAATTCTTGCACTTCCGCATCACCCAGGGAGGAGAGAGGGAGCAGAGGAATCGTAGGAAGTTGATCGGAGAGAGGAGTCATTTGTGGCTCCATCATAGGGGAAAGGTTGAAGAAGTGACAGACGTGAGGAAGACCGATGAAGGTTGCAGAAGCTGTAGAGGCAAGGAAAGCCTGAAAAGTGAAAACCTGTCTGGCTTCACTCGCCTTTCACGCCTCTGCAGCCTCTCACTGCAGAATGAACGTCAGAACGCCCATGATGATGTACTGCGTATTCTCATTCACGGGGGGGGCGTCGGACACGGGCGTTCCGTTGATCGCGTACAGCCGCAGGTTTTCCAGCCACTTGCCGAACGTGAAGAACGTGTTTCGATCCTTGCAGGTTGTCTTGCAGGTTGCGGTGCCCGTATTGCTGTTGCACACGCCGTCCGAGCAGTCGTCTCCGTCGTCGCACTTCTCGGCCTCGCGACCCGAGGGAACGTTGTCCACGATCCCGTCTCCGCAGCGGGCGGCTTTGCAGTTCGTTCTGCAAGTCGCGTTGGGGCTATTGCTGTTGGCGGCACCCTCGTCGCATTCCTCGCCTTCGTCCCGTGTGCCGTCGCCGCAGTTGGGCGGGATGCTGCTGTCGGAAGACGATTGGTTGTCCGCCGAACTGCTGCCACCGTCGTCCATTCCGCAGTTGTAGCCCGATGCGGGATACTCGATGCACTGCGATGCACCGAAGAAGGAACCTCCAATGATGCTGTATTCGCACGTGGACGGATCGATGTCCTTAAAGCAGAGGCCGTAGCCCTTGCCTTCGATGCAGCAGTTGCCTTTTTCGGGGGCGGAACTCGAAGACTCTTCGGCGGCGGAGGACGCTTCGCCTCCCGCGCTCGATGGCTGACCGCCGCCGGCTACCCCTTTGAACATGCCGCAGAAGTCGTTGCACGACCCCGCATCATCCCAAGCGTACTCGCCGTTGCCGACCATCACTTTGGTCTCGCAGATCTCGGGAGTGTTCGTGTCGGCGACCGAGAGCAGGAACGCCGAGCAACTGGCGGTGGCGGGGTTGCAGCAGAAGCGCTTGTAGGTGCCAGCCGGGCAGCTGCCGACGCAGCTCGGCATGTCGGGGAATTCCATGCCGATCGCGTCGAGCGGATCGACGGGAGAAGAGGTTCCCGAGGTATCGGCGAGGAGGGTTGAGGCGAGCAGGGGACTCACCAGCGACTGGGCGAGACCTTCCTCTTCAGAAATCTGCCGGCAGCCGACGCAATTGGAGAGATTCAAGGGTCCCGGGAGGCTGGTGCAGACCACTTTTTCTTCTTTATCTGGAGCGACAACCTCGGAACAAGCGGAGGGACATGTTCCTTCCGCCCACCATGTCTTCATGGTGCCTTTCACCTTGCCGACGGTGACGGACTTTCCATTGTAGCTTTCGCATACTTTTTTCCTGCCATCGAGCTTTGTTTGGTCCTGCATGTCACCGAGTTCCTTCGAGATGAGAGTTTTGTACGAATCATTCCAGCCGCTCTTCAGATCAGCGATATCCATGCAGATCGAATAGAGTGGGGCCTGCGTATCGTTTCGGGTTGCTACCCCGCAGCAGGCAGTGGGCTTCTGGCCGCAGCGGGTCAGGAAGTCCCGTGGGCATTTGGTGAGCGGCTTCTTGTCCGCGCCGACTAGTCGTCTGTCCTCAGGACAATCCTCGGCCGTTTCGCAAGTGGGGTTATCTCTGTCCTCCCCGCAGCAGGCGACTGGTTGCGGGCAGTCCACGGCACACGTCTTTTGTTTTGCAGCTTCTGTGTCGAGGGTGACGATCTTGCCAGTAGAGTCCTTGGCAGGTTTTTCACACTTCTCTTGGAATTGTGGCGTGCATTTTCCTCCATCGCAGCAGGCGATTTTTTCTTTTTCCGGTGCGCACGGTGAACCTGTCGCACTCGTGCAGGCGGCCTCAGTCGCAAACGGCGCGCCTACGAGGCCCGTGTGACCCGGAATGGCCGCGCAATCCTCCGTATCCTTGTTCTCCTGTGCGATTTCGACGGGCAGGCACGTTTTGCTTTCCTCCTTGCAGCAGTAACGGTACTCCTTCTTCTCGCAATCCGATTCTTTGCAGGCGGACAGGGATTTGAACGGCGCCTTCCCGCTCCATGAGCATGTCTCGGTGCTTACATCAACCGGGATGCATTGTGCCTTACTTTGATCATAGGTGAGAGAGCAGCAGGATTTCTTGGGTTCCTTACACTTCGCGGTGAGTTCTTCCGTGCACTGCTTGTTGTCGCCATCCAGTTTGATCTTGCACTTGCTGGGATTGTCGGGGACTTCACACTTGAGGCCGCCCGTGGTCGTATCCTCGGTGCAGCAGGCGACTTTATCCGGTTTACAGGTTTTGTCGCAGGTCGCTTTCTTCATGGGTGAGCCCACCGGACATTTGTCACCGAGGAACAGCGAACATCTTTCATTTTCATTTTCTTTGGTCGGATCGCAGCAGGTAGTGGCAACATCCCCGCAGAGCGATTGAATCCCTTCATCATCCGTTGGGCATACGGGGACCTGGTTTTGACTGGGGCATTTGCTCTTGTCCACATCGCCGCATGTCCATGTTTTGTTGTCGGAAGTCTGGCAGCAGGGCACTTGTTCCGCTGGTTTGCAGGGATCGTTGGGCGAACAGGGATCATTTGCCGTCATGTCGCCTTTGGTGGTGCCCTGGCAAGCGTCTTTGCTTGTAACCGCCGAGCAGACGTTATCCGTACAGCAGGCGATCCTCTTTTCGGTTTTGCACTGGCTCTGAATGGATGTGGAATCCGTCGGACAGGCAGTACCTTTCGAGCCCAATGCTTTCTCGCTGCCACAGGATTCCTTGAGCGCACAATCGTAACTTCCGTCCGATTTTTGCAGACAGCAGGGCAATTCGCTGCCACAGGTGATGGCGCTGCAGGAATTGGAAGTGCTGATGGTTTTCGTTGTGTCACAGGCGGAACGGAGCTGATCTGTCTTACAGGAACCATCGACACAGCAGGCAACTTTCTGCGCCGGTGCCTTGCAGATCAGTTTGAGTTCTTCCGAGCAGACATCACCCCCGATCGGTTTATTCGGATCACAATTGGATTTCGAAACGTTCGTTGCGCACGCACTACCATCTTTGGGGCAGCACGTGACCAGCTGACAAGGATTGGGCTCGCAAGACGTAATACTGAGATTCTTTGAAATGCCTCCCTTTGCTTCGCATTCCGATCGGACAAGTTTTGTGCAGGTGCCGTTACCCAGACAGCAGACCATGGGTTGCGCGGTGCCACTGCAGGCCTGCTTGAGGCTATCGGAACACGATGATCCGATGGGCTTATCCGGATTGCAATCTGCCCGTAGGGCGCCGGTCACACACTTGTCTTCGAGAACATCCGATTCTTTTGCGACACAGCATGCGACGCGCTCGCAGGGATTGGGAGAGCAGGAGGTCGTGCTAGTCAGGAGTTTTCCCTTGCATTCCTGAGCGGAGGTTAATGAACAAGAGGAGTCGGCATTGCAGCAGGCAAATTTTCCTTTTGCGTGACGGTTGACGCACGCCGCGGTACAGGCGTGTGCATCTGCTGCTGTGTAGGCAGTGCCAACGTAGGCAGTGCCATAACCGGACGCGGCTGAACAGTCGCCCGTTGCAGGCAGGTAGACTGCGGAACAGTAGGGTGATCCCCCTTGTGGAACGGTAGCGGGGCAGCAGTATCGCAATCGTTTGTCTTCGGGGGGAGGACACTGTTTTCCGCATTCCGTCTCCGATGGGAACTGCGTCGCGTACACGATGTTGTGTGATGCGAGGTCGCTGAGAGGGCAGCCCCCGTTCTGTTTCAGTGTTGTGGAGGAGATTTTGGTGCACTGTGCTTTCTCCGTCAGTCCTGTCCCGCAACACCATTTATCCGCATCCTCGCATTTGTAGTTCGCAGGACATTGATTATTGGTGTGGACGGTATCTCCCTTGCAGAAGGTCGCGCTCTTGACTGCCAGAACATCTGTTTGGCAGCGAGCAGTGCCGCTTGTTGCGGACTTGGGACAGCAAGCGACCAGTTCGCACGGATTCGGTGAACAGGTGGAGTAACCGGTGCGGTAGGTGCCCGAACACTTATCTTTTGCGGTGAGCGAGCAGATCCCTTTTCCTGCATTGCTGGTACAGCAGACGCCTTCAGGTTTACAGGAAAGCTCGGAGCAGGAATTGGAGGTTTTTATTGGGTAATTGCTATCGCAGAGACTCAAATTACTGACATCAGTTTTGCACGTTTTTTCACCCGATCCGCTGCCGACACAGCAGGCCACTTTCTCACCACAGGCGAGTTGGACCTGTGTTGGATCGGAGGGGCAGGAGGATGTGGATGCCGGCGTTTTACAGGCGCTTTTCAGCTCCGGAGCGCAGGACCACTGATCATTCTTCTTCGTGCAGCAGGGGATCTTCTCATTCTCGCCGCACTTGGACGCGTCGCCGCTAGGCAGACAGACGTTTGCGCAGGTACTCCTGGCGGCAGAGATGCATTCCCATCCGTTCCCTTTTTTGTTGCAGCAGGACACCTTTTCATCCGCTTTGCAGCTGGGGTCAGGTCCCAGTGTGGTGCACGTTCCGCTCTCGTAGACCTTGGAGAAGAATTCGAGATTGCCTCCGTTCTTGCTGTCGCAGGTTTTGCCCTCTTCCAGGTAGAGTCCCATGCAGGAGCCGCTTGTCGTGCAGCAGTCGACGTACTTCTTGGGTGGCTGGTTACACTGGGTTTTGTCGGTGCAGCCGTTTTCGAACGTCGTACCCTTCTGGCACTTCGCGCCTTCTTCGGATTTCTTCACCGTGATGCAGGACCAGACGGGGTTACCACTTTCATCCTTCTTAGCGGCGCTCTCCACCGGGCAGCAGCCGATCGTGTCTTTCTTATTGCACTGCGCCAGTTCATCCGAGGAGCACTTGTCCGCAGTGGCTTTGCCAAGAGAGATTTTGTTCGTGGAACTCTGGCAGTCACCCGGTTTGGTCACCGAACAGGACCACGCAGCGCTCTCCGATGCCCGCTCGCAGCAGGAGACTTTTTCTTTGTCAATATTATCGCACCTCTTCACCAGTTCTGCCCTGGAAATATTATCACAGGTATCTCCCACGAGTTGTTCCTTGCACTCCGTGGAATTTTTCAATGCGCAGTTCACGATCTGAGTTCCCGGAGTCGCTATCGAATCTTCGTACACGCAGCAGGGGACGACATTCGGACATTTCGCTTTCGAACAGAGTCCTGCGGTATTCACGAACGTACCACCCACTGCGTTGCAGGCAGCTTTCGTCATGATGTCGCAGCCCGTATCTTTGATTTCGGTGCTGCAGCACGGCTTTTCGCAAAACCCGGGAAGCGGCGATTCTCTTGCGCTGAAATCATTTTTCGAACTGCCGTCCGGATTGCACTTCGATTTCGTCGTCTTTTGGGGACCCTGTGCCGTGCAGCACCAGCCTGGCGGATCACAGAAGTCGTTATCGCATGATTTCGTTCCCATTGCTGAAGCCTTCGTGAAGGTTCCCGCATAGGAGGTGCACAGGTCGGCGGGGGATTTGCCCGTTGAATCGAAACCACTGTTGTAACTGAGCCAGAGCGAGGTGGTTCCGGCGAGGGAACCGCTTTTTAAATTACAGCAGCAGCCGGATTCCATGGACTTGTCGGGCCCGCCATTGCATTTTTCTTTGCACTGTTCCGCGGTGCCGGGGATCACGGTACCGGCGTGGTAGATCACGTCACCGACGGTTTCGGTCGTCGAGCAGGCAGTGGTGGACTCACCGTTCGCATTCCCTTCGTAAGTGCAGGACCAGGACACGGTGTACGGCTGGTTCGTGGCGTCGGTCGGTTTCGTATTCTTATAGTTCTTGTTCGGCGTGGAGATCATGCGGCAGCAGTTCTTCTTCTCCTTGGGCGGGCAGCAGCAGTAGCCGCCGGTGACGGAATGGATCTGGTAGCTTCTCGCTTCGCAATCGCTTTTTGCGTCGTCTTCTCCTGCCCACCAGCATCCCATGTAGGTGCCCTCGCTGCCGGCACTGATCTTTGCGCAATCCTTCTCGACGCATGCGCTCGCCGATTGGACTATCTTACTGCTGGGGCAGGTTCCCATTCGCACTTTGGATACGCGTTTTGACGCGTCGGCGTTGCCGGGGTCAGTGCAGCACAGTTCCGTCAGTTCGACCGGGCAGGCGGGGTTGATTGCCGCCCCGAACAGAGAAGCCCACAGGCGGGAGAAGAAGAGGGAGAACGGTCCTTGCGGGTAGCCGCTCTCCGCGCAGACATTATCCCGGCCGTAGGCGTGGGCGTCTTCCCCTTTCTTTTTGCAGTCCTCTTCGCACATGTTGTCGACGCACATCTGCATGCTGCCGCTCGTGAAGCAGCAGGAGACCTTCTTCGTGCATGTCGGAGCGGAAGACGCAGGTTCCGATGACGATGTCGCAGGGGCGGATGATTCTGCCGAGGATGCCGGTTCAACGGAGGAAGATTCGGATGATTCCGCGTCGGAGGAGGCAGCACCACTGCCGCAGGGATTCAAATCGCAGAGCCCGTTTCCGCCTCCGAACCAAGGATCTTCGGCGGGCACACCGTATTCATTGCACACGCTCAGGCGCACGTCATCGAAACAAGAGGTATAGACACAGCAGGACACGAGTTCCTCGGACGAGGATGAGGAGGCCGCAGGCTCACTGCTTGAAGAAGGCTCCGCACTGCTGGATTGCTCCGCGAGCGTGCACGTATCCGTGGATGACGCGCAGGGAGCCGTGCCGCAACAGCCGAACTGGGGACTGACGTACTGGCCGCCCGTGTTGCAGCAGGGAATAGCTTGCGTGCAGGGATGACTGCCGGAAGGCAGGCAGGCTCCCCCCGGCGGGCAGGCGGGAACGTGGTGCTGATCCATGCACTGCTGCTGGTTCATCGCGCTGCTCTCGCTCGAAGAGGATTCTGGTTCGGAAGAAGCGCTACTGCCGCAGCCGGCGATTGGATCGTGGCGGCACTCCATTCCGTCGTAGAAATCGGACGTGCAGGGGTCCCCGTCGTCGTCGCAGTCGGGAGCGCAGCCTTCGATCGGGTAGTGTTCGCACGTCTCCGCGCTCGTTCCTGCATCGTAGGTGCAGGGGTCCCCGTCGTCGCAGCAGACGTACATGCCGAAGCACCGGTGATCTCCCTCCATACACATCGTCGCCCAGCAGGGATCGCCGCTCGCACATTCCTCATCATTCCTGCAGCAATCCGCGATGGGATCGTGGGTGCACCCGCCGCTGGTGCAGGTATCCGTCGTGCACACATCGCCATCGTCGCATCCGTTCGGACAGTCGGGAGCCGCTTCTCCACACGCGAGACAGTCGATATCTCCAGCATGGAAGAAATGGGGACACTCATTCAGGGACATCCAGCCGAGGCACTCTCCGGGTACGGGTCCGCAGCAGATGCCCCACTCGGTTGCCGGGGAGGAAGGACTGGTCGTGATTCCGCCCGAGCACACGCAGAGCGCCGTGCACTCTTCGGGATTGGACGGGTTGCAGGAGAACGAGGATGTACAGGCTCCGCCATCCGGGCAGGAACCGCCGCAGGAGGGCCAGAGGGAATTCGTGCACGTATCGGTGACCTGGGCACGCAGCACGTTGGCCGTGGCCGATGTGTAATAGGGAGCAGGGGGGAGCTGCCCTTCTCTATTCTGTTCGACCAAGATGCCGGTGAGCACCATCGTGAGGAAGGTACCCAGTGCGAGTTCGGTGAATGTGCTTCGCCACATCTTGCCGTTGACTATAGCAGGAGCTGATCCGCAGAAAACGTCGTGGGGTTGCACGATTCAATGATCATGCTCTGACAATCCGCCAGCGATCTGCGCTCTGTTTTCCGGTATGATGCGGGACATGGCTGGATCTCTGTTGTTGTCGGCGATGCTCCTTCCGCTCTCGCTCTCGGTTTCCCTCGCGGAGCACCCGTCCGCATCCGTGCCGCCCGGCGCACAGAGGGTCGTGATGCTTGAACTCACGTTCAGGGCGTCGTGCAGCGGAGATGTTGCCGTTCATGCCGTCACGCTCACGCATGCCGGTATGGGCGCTCTGCGCGATGTCGCGTCCGTGTACGCCGTGCACGACGGACAGCGGATCTCACGCGGGCGGGCGCTCTCTTCCGGTGACGGCACGGTGACGCTCACGTTCCGGCCGTCACTCGTCGTACCCGCATGCGGCACGCAGGAGGGCGTGATCATGGCCAACTTCTCTTCCGATGCCGCCGCAACCGGGGAACACCGTCTGGCGCTCCTCACGGCTGGGGATATCGACGCCGGTGATGCACGTGTGACGCTTGAGGGCAGTGCCGCGGCGCCGGTGCGCAGAACCGTGGGGGCGACGCAGGGGAGCATTGCGGCGGAATTGCTGCCGCTCCTGCAGCGTGTCACGTACGGAGACCGCCGCACCGTGGCGCGCCTCCGGCTCACCGCGGATGGAACGTACGATCAGGAACTCCAAGCCATCATGCTCACCAATGACGGGAGCGCGCGGAACAGCGATCTACAGAATCTCACGCTGGAGTCGAGCCGCGGGCAGGTACTTGCCCGTCTTCCGACACTGCGCGATCGCACCGCCCCCTTCGTCCTTCCTTCGCCACTTTTTCTCCAGCGCGGGGCGGTCGTCCTGCTCACCGTTCGGGCGGACGTGCGTGCTTCGCGACGACGCACGATTGCCTTTACTCTCGAGGAACCCGGCGACCTCGTCGCGAGGCGCGCGCGGTCACGGCGATGACACGATGCATACTTCCACACGCATCGTCCATTCAGGGAATTGTCTTCTCGCAGCGCTCCGCGCATAATGCCGCAAATTCTCCACGCCCATGAAACGATTTGTTCTCCTCCTCGTGCTTGCCTCCCTCGTCGGGATTTCGGTTTACCTCTTTTTGCGCGGACCCTCCACCACCGGTCCGTCCGCACGTACGGAGGAGGTGATGGCTCTCGCCGCGCAGAAGAGTCGCGATCTGCAGTCGCTTCGCCTGAATGCCTCCGGTCACTTCCGCCTCGAGGACGGGACGATCCCGATGTCGGGGACCGTGACGTTGGACGGTGTTCTGCAGGATGCGGGGAACAGCGTGCAGATGGGCGTTTCGGTGGACGCGCTCATTGCTCCGGGGGGGGGCGGCAGTCAGACATTCCGCCTGCAGGGTGCGGGGGAGATGATCGTCGTCGGCAAAAAAGAACTCTCCTTCAAGGTGGAGTCGCTCTCGACGGAGCCGGATGGCGCACTCTTTCAGCCGGAACTGCTCGCACTGCTGACCGGACAATGGTGGACGGTGCCTGCTCCCGCGTCCGATCAGGCGGCCACGGTGCCGGGTGGGACGATGACCCCTTCGCCGAGCGTGCTCCGTGCGCAGGCGCAGGTGGTGCGCGTCACCGCCGATCGCGGCACCGACATGATCGATGGCTCTGAGGCTTACCACTACGATGTCGCGCTGGATAGCGAGAAGTTGCTTGCCTATCTCGAAGAGGTGGCTGCCGCCCGCCAGGAGACCATGGACCGCGAGAGTCTTCGGGCGGTCATTGCGGCACTGGATGCGTCGGGGGAGATGTGGATTGATACAGAGACGTACGTGCTGAAGAAAGTGACGTGGGATATCAGCAGGCTCCAGACGGGGCAGGGGACTCTGAGCGGATCCTTCGCGGTCTTGCTCAGCGACTTCGACGCAGCGCCCGTCATCCTGCCTCCCGCTGACGCAAAGCCATTCTCTCCGTCGTCGTTCTTCCAACTCGATCCAACGCAGAATGTTCCCGGCGGAACACTCACTCCCGAGCAACTTGAGCAGTATCAGTCTCTCTTTTAAATGAGCTCCGTTCTCTCCGCGTGAGCGAATGACCCCAACCCCTTCCACTCCCATTGACGGCATTGCGGCGCCTCAGCCTGCCGTGCCTGCGCAAACGGCCACCCCTCCGTCTCCACTGCAACGGAAGGAGCAGACGGTATCGCCGCGGCGGTTCATGAAGCGCCTCCTCCTTGTACTCATTGTGGTCCCGTACGTCACCTATGCGCTCTGGTCCGCGTACCTCGTTGCCGTGCTGCCGGACGGGACGGGCACCTATGACCGGTTGATTCCCATCGGGACCGTGCTGGCGATCGCGTGCGCGGTCATCCTGGTGTCCGTCGGTCTCTTCGCGTTCCTCCGGATCGGTGCGGCGGAAGTCATCCCGCTGCCGCGCCGGAGGCTGGCCGCCATCAAGGTTGCGGGTGTGATTCTGCCCGGTTTGCTCATCAGCGCGTTCACGCCGTTCGCCATCCGACGCGAGCCTTCTCTCGCGTTCACCGTCGTTTCGCCCGATGCCACTCAGGTGATGGTGGCGCCGCTCTCGGTGACCTTCAGTATCCAGCCTGCATTGGATGTCCTGGCGCGCAGAGAGCTTCTGCCGGAGAAATTCGTTTGGGATTTCGAAGGGGACGGCAAGATGAACGCCGAGACATCCGATCCCGAGGTGTCGGCGTATTTCGACCGTCAGGGCCAGTATACGGTTGTCGTGGTGATCTTTCTCAAGAACGGGGACACGCGCCGCATTTCCCAGGTGCTGACCATTGCGCGCGCGGTGTTCTCCGTGGATCCGGTGCAGCCGATCATCGACGAGCCGGCACGCCTTTCGATCGCCCATCTCGTGACGAAGAAGGAGGATGTCGAGCAGGCGGAGTGGGATTTTGACGGAAATGGCGAGGTCGACCTGACCAGCAAGTCCCTCGATGTCGTGCATACGTTCTTTGCGGAGGGACCGACGAAGGTTTCGGTCAAAGTGACGCTCATGACCAAGGCACAGCAGACGTACGAGCGGGAAATCGAGGTGCTGCGCACTCTTCCACTGCCGTTCCCCGTGACATTCATTGCCGAGCCCGAGCATCTCATCGGTCCTTCCCCGTTCGGCGCCGTGTTCCGCGTGGAGACGGAGGAACCCGTGCGCGTCATTCTCTGGAACTTCGGCGACGGTGCGGATGCCCGCGGCGACCGCGTCGGTCACACGTTCTCGCAGAACGGCGTGTTCCCCGTGACGGCCGAGGTGCGATCGGAGGCGGGGCCCGTCGCCAAGATCACCAAGATCGTCCGTGTCACGGAGGACTTGCCGCTGCCGGACCTGACGTTCACCGGATCGCCCGAAGTGAAGAGCGGCAACAAAATTTCGGGGGAGGTTCCTGTGATCGTTGATCTGAAACCGCGCACGACCGTGCCGCTCATCGAGTTCTTCTGGGAGGCGCCCGAGGCGACCTCGGTGGGTTCCACGGAGACAGCGGTGCAAGCCGTTTACCGGCGCGAAGGAACCTACACACTCTGGCTCATCGCGCAGGACCCCGATGGGCGCGTGATGCGCAAACCCATGACCGTTGAAGTACTACCGCCGGTATCCGCAGTCGTCATTCAGATGGACCCGGAGGGAGGCACGGCGCCGCTCACCGTGCGCCTCGATGCATCCGAGACATCGATTCAGGATGAGCAGATCAGCGGCTTTGAGTGGACGTTCAGCGACGAGCCTCAGGGAGCGGCGCACCAGCAGGGGGCGCAGGTCTCGCACACGTTCCAGAAGTCCGGCACGTACGAGATTTCGGCGAAAGTGTTCACCACGAGCGGCAAGGAGTACGCGGCGAGCAAAACCATCGTCGTGCGTGCGCCCGTCCTCGATGCATGCATCAGGGCGAGCCGCACGGAGGGCAAAGCGCCTCTCGGCGTCCAGTTCTTCAGTGACTGTTCCACGGAGGGGCAGCAGACGACCTATGCGTGGGATTTCGGGGACGGATTCGCGAGCGATCAGAAGAATCCCATTCATGACTTCCAGCTTGCCGGCAGCTACACTGTCTTCCTCACGCTCCGTGACGGCGACAGCGTTGCGCAGTCCGATCCCCTCATCATTACCATCCAGCCATGAGAAAAAAGTCCCTCATCCGTCTGCTCGCCGTCATCGGCGTTGCCGTGATCGCGCTCACGGCGCTCGCGCCCGCATTTTGATGGCCGAGTTCAGCAACTGAATACTGTTTCCTGCGGCAGAGAAGCTGCGGTTTCAAAGACATGCACGGCTTTTCCCTGCTGTTCCTGCAGGAGGAACGTGCCGGCGGCAGCGATCATGGCCGCGTTGTCCGTGCAGTAGAGGAGGCGGGAAGGGAAACGGATTGTCCGGTTGCCGCAGGCTTGCGGCAGCATCGCCCGCAGACGCCGGTTCGCGGAGACCCCGCCCGCGACGTGCACCTCCTTCACTTCTGCGTGGCGCTCCAGCGCGCGGGTGACGCGACTGCAGAGGTGCGCGCAGATCGCCTGTTCGAAGGATGCGGCGAGATCGGAGACGAGCTTGGAGCTCGTCGCTGATAGCATTGAGAAATCAATACGGGGTGACAGGTCGCGGAGGGTGTATTTGAGTGCGGTCTTGAGGCCGGAGTAGCTGAAGTCGAGCGTATCCTCGCCGGCGAGCGGGTGTGGAAACGGGAAGGCGAACGGATCACCTGTCTCTCCCGTCTGTGAAATAGACGGTCCGCCGGGGTAGGGGAGGCAGAGCATGGTCGCCCCTTTGTCGAAGGCTTCGCCGGCAGCATCATCGCGCGTCTGGCCGAGCAGTTTCCCGTCACCGTGGGACCGGCGCAGCCACAGTTCCGTATGTCCTCCCGATGCGCTGAGCGTCAGCAGCGGAAATTGCGGTTGATCCGGTTGGTCGAGCCAGGTGGAAGAGAGGTGTCCGAGCGTGTGGTGCACGCCGATCAGCGGTTTCTTCCAGAGTGCGGCGAGCGTTCTGGCCGTGACGGAACCGACGAGCAGGGAACCGAGCAGCCCCGGCCCGCGCGTGACGGCGATGAGGTCCACATCGTGCCCCGTCATGCCTCCCTGTTCCAGCGCCTGGTCAATGACGGGCTGCATGGAACGGATCTGCTCCCGCGCAGCCTGTTCCGGGATGACTCCGCCGGAACGCGAAAAAGTCTCGCGTGAGGATGCGATGACACAGCTGCGGACGCGCGTGCCGCCGGTCACGATGGCCGCGGAGGTTTCGTCGCACGATGTTTCGATGCCAAGGACGTTCATATGACCTGCAGAGTAGGGGATTATCGCCTCTCTGAGGAGGTTTTGATTTATATAAAAAATATTGTATAATATCCATAACACATGCACCCACACCAAAAGCGGTCTATTGCCTACGTTCTGGCCCTCCTGAGTATTGTGCTATCGCTCTTTCTCTGGGCGGGTATCGTGCGCAGTTTGGTGGCTTCCGTCGCGCAGGTTCCGGCAGAGAACCCCATGCCGGTTGCTTCTTCCGGCAGCATGGCTTCGTCATCCGGTACCGCCGTGCCCGTCGCGGTTCCCGTCCGGACCGTGCAGATGCTGCCGCAGATCCACTTTGCGGGGAGCAAAGCATCGCAGGCGGATGATCGGGAAAAGCGCGATGAGCTCTCGCAGTGGGAGATTCGGGAGATGGCGGCGCTGTCCATCCCGTCGCTCGGTATCCGTTCAACCGTGTTCCTCCCGTCGCGGCGGTACTGGGATGCGCGGGACTGGGATACGCTCGAACGCCAGATGCAGGTGGGGCTGCTCTACGGAGTCGTTTCGTACCCGCATGCGGTTCTCCCCGGCGCAGACGGTAGCATTGTGATTGCCGGGCATTCGAGTCCGCCCAGTGACCGCGCCCAGGAGAGCCGCTTCGGTTCGATCTTCGCCGCGCTGCCGTCCATTGCGGACCATGCCGAGATCCTGCTGCGTACGGGGAGCGCGACCGTGACCTATGTGGTGGAGGACACGATGATCGTGCCTGCCGGCAACACGGAGATTCTGACGGGATCCGAGGTGGCGGGGAGCGTCCTGAAGCTCATCACCTGCTATCCGGTGGGGTCCACGAAGGAGCGGTTTGTGGTGATCGCAAAGAAGCTCGGGCAATAATCGTCGCAGGTACAGGTTGCACGTGAAACGACGGGCGTTTGCTCGCGATACTCTAGAAACCCGCAACCGGTAACGTGTAACCTGTCTCCTGTTCCATCCATCTCGTGTTTGCACTCTTCCCCTCCCGCGCGGTTGCCGTTTCCCTCTTCGGTTTTGGTATTCACTGGTACGGGATCCTGTACGTCGTCGCTTTTCTGGTCGCCTTTCTCCTCCTGCCGCGCCTGCAGGCGGAACGCCGCCTTGCTCTCTCCCGGGAGGAGTGGTCGAACATCCTGACGCTCGGCATTCTCGGCGTGCTGGTCGGCGGCAGGCTCGGCTTCGTTCTCCTCTACCATCCCCTGTACTACGCCGCTCATCCGCTGGAGGTGTTTGCGGTCTGGAAGGGCGGCATGTCGTCGCATGGAGGATTCCTCGGTGTCGGCATCGCGTTTCTCTGGGCGTCCCGCCGGTACCATATCCCGCTGCTCAGTCTGCTGGATCTCGCCGTCATCCCCGCAGCCCTCGGCCTCGCGTTCGGGCGGGTGGGCAACTACATCAATCTGGAGCTCTACGGAACGGTGACCAGTCTTCCATGGGGGATTGCGATTCCCGGCGTGGAGGGATTGCGGCATCCCGTGCAACTCTACGCCGTTGTGAAGGACCTCCTGATTGCGCTCCTCTGTCTCTGGCACCTCCGGCGCACACGTGCCCTGCGTTCCGGCGGAACATTCGCCATCTTTCTGATGCTCTACGGCCTGCTGCGTTTTCTCGTCGAATGGGTGCGCGAGCCGGATAGCCCGCTCGTTTCATTCGGTCCCTTCGCGCTCACGCGGGGGCAGCTCTACTCGTTGCCGCTCCTCCTCGTGGCTCTCTGTCTCTGGATCTGGTGGAAGCGGTCGACGCTCAGGCGGGCGCGGGTGCAGCAGATCGCAGGAACGAATGCCGGTGGAGCGGACTGACGCCATGGACCTTCAGCGCCTCGAAGTGTTCCGGTGTTCCGTACCCTTTGTGCATCTTCCAGCCGTACTGAGGAAATTGCCGGTCGAGTTCCACCATGAACCTGTCGCGTGTCACCTTGGCGACGATCGAGGCTGCGGAGATGCAGGGTTCGAGGTTGTCGCCGTCGATGATCGCGGTGTGCGGATAATCGAACCAGAACTTGTCGCGACCATCCACGAGCAGGTAGGTGGGACGGCAGATCTTCGCCAGGGCTGCGACGGCTTGCTGCATCGCCCTCTCGGTCGCGGGCAGAATGCCATGGGCATCCACGAACGCGGCTTCCGCCATGCCCACGCCATAGGCGCAGTGCGCGGCAATCCACGCAAATGCTTCTTCGCGCAACTCCGGTGTGAGTTGTTTCGAGTCACGGATGAACCGGGGTAAAGCAATACCCGTCGGCAGGATACACGCCCCCGCGACGACCGGGCCGGCCAGCGCCCCGCGCCCCGCTTCGTCGATGCCGGCGATGACGGCTTCTGCAATGTGTTGACGCGACATTCGGTTGAACAGGAACTGTCCTGCAGCGTACGTGAAGGAGGGTCGAGGAACACGACGGTGGGCTTGCTTCAGGCACCTGTCTGTTTGCTGGTGTACGCGCGCAGGAGGGAGCGGGCGATCTCCCGCTCATTCCACGGGATCTGTCCCGTTGCCGTCATCATGGTGGTGTCGCTGCCCTTGGCGCAGAGGATCACCGCGTCACCCGGCTCCGCTTTCCTCAAGAGGAACTCCATGGCTTCTTTCCGGTCGAAGATCTTGTACGCCTCCGTTTTGGACTGATCGATGCCCGTCCATACTTCTTCGATGATCTGGTGTGGATCTTCGGTGTAGGGATCTTCGTTGCTCACGACGACGACATCGGCGAGTTCCGAGCAGAGCTGTCCGACGATCGGTCGCTTCTCGCGCATGCGATCCCCGCAGCTGCCCGTGAGCACGAGGATGCGCCTGCCCGCAGGGAGCATCGCGCGGAGGGTTTTGAGCGTCTTCTCGTAGGCGGCGGGGGTCACGGTGAAATCCACGAACACGGCGAAGGGCTGGCCTTCGTCGATGCGCTCCATCCGGCCGGCTACTCCGGTGAAGGAGCGCAGAGCTTCGACCGATTGCTCCGTGGCAATGCCGATGGCACGGCAGCAGGAGATTGCGCAGAGTGCGTTCTCCAGATTGAAACTTCCCGGGATCGAGAGGGCGATGGGGAGTGTGGTTCCCTGCGCGTGGAGCGTGGCAGACATACCTTCTTGAGTGACCCGCATGTCGGAGTACCAGAAGTCCGCAGCCTTTGCAGAGCCGAACGTGATCGTGTGCGTCGTCGCGATTGCGTTGAATGTGGCGAAGCTCTCGTCGGTCCGGTTGAGGATCTTCGTGCCTCCGGTACGGATCATCCGCAGCAGCCGCCCCTTGTCCGCACGGTACTGCTCCATCGTTCCGTGGTAATCCAGGTGCTCGGGCGTCACATTCGTCACGGCACCGACGAGCGGCCAGGTGTAGTGGAGTCGTCCCTGCACGAGGCCGTGGGAAGAGACTTCGAGGACCGCGTGCGTGCATCCGGCGGAAACGAGGCGTCTCAGGAATTTCTGGATGAGGAAAGGGGAAGGCGAGGTCTTCTGGGTGGCGTTCCAGGTGCGTTCATCTCCGATTTGCAGGAATGCGGTGGAGAGCGCGCCGGCCTTCATGCCCGCAGCCGATAGGATGTGCGCGACCATCCCGACCGTCGTCGTCTTGCCGTCCGTGCCCGTGATGCCGATGACGGTGAGGGAACGGGCGGGGAACCCGTAGAGTGCCGCTGCGCACAATGCCTTGACGTGATGCCAGATCAGACGCAGGGGACTGCGCTGCGGAATGGCCTTTTTGAGGGAACGAAGGAGATGCTGCACGACGGGGAAAGGGTACCATCCACGAACGTTTCTTTCATCGGATCTCTCTTCTTTCTCCAAACCTCCATCCCACACAGCCCGTACCGATCCTCGGTACGGATCGGACGGGCCGGCCCCTTCCTCCCGAGGAGGAAGGGGAGGACATTGACGCAACGTTCCCCCCTCTCCCCGGGAGAGGGGGCGAGGGGGAGAGGTTTCAGTAATGGAAGAGGCCGGTGAGGGGCACGGTCACGCGCGTCTCAGAATCTCTTTTGTCTTCTCAATATCCCGTTGAATCTGCTTCTGGAGGAGCGCCACGGTTTTGAAGTTCCGGATGCCCCGAAGCCGTTTCAGCACTTCCACACGGATGCGGAGTGGAGAGCGGCGCAGCGGGTGATCAATGACGTGCACTTCGCAGGTGACGGAATCGTTGAAGACAGGCCGCGGACCAAAATGCATTGCGGCGGGGAAGATGTGCCCGTTCCAGCGCACGCGGCAGGCGAAGATGCCGTTTTTGAGTGTATGGGGAAGATCATCCAATGCCAGATTGAGCGTCGGCGAACCGATGGTGCGGCCGCGCCCGGCGCCCTTCACGATGCGGGCCGTGAAGGGAGGGAGGATGGTCGTGTGGGAACGGATCATTGCGCTGGAGTGCCGGCCTTCGCCGCTCGCGCACTCTCGGCGAGGTTCTTCGCAAGTGCCTGTACCTGGTCGCTCAGGTTCGCGAGGCCCGGACTCAGTTCCTTGCCCCGCGCTGCAAGGTTCCAGGCGTCGCCGCTCAGGCGGATGCTCTCGTCGAACTGCTGGTTTAAGCCGGCGCGGTACGCACGGACGATGGCACGGAAGGCTTCGGTGATCTTGAGTGCGCCCTGCACGAGGGGCTGGTTCGGCGCCCCGGCATTGGCGCCGCGCGCTGCGAGCAGTGCACGTGCGGAGGCGTATTCCGCCTGTTCGGGATTGTTCTCCTTCAGGCTTCCCAGGACGACGAGAATTTCACTTTCGGCTTCCGAGAGGAGAGCCTGTGTGCGCTTGCCGTTGCGGTACATGAGGAAGCGGTAGAGGATGAGCGCCGTGTCGCCGCGCGTGAGTTCGCGCCCGGGGTCGAACGTCCCTTCGCTCGTGATCATGGTCATGGATGCCGTGACCGCGAAGCGCAGGTACGGGTAGTACCAGGCGGTGGGATCGTTGACATCCGAAGAGAGCGGCAGACTGATTTCGCTGTAGGCATTGGGATCGATGCGGTAGGCGAGCAGGATCATTTTGATGAATTCCATCTTGGTGACGGGCTTCGTGCCGTTGAAGGCCGTCTTTGCCGGCGGTCCGTCCACGATGGAATTCTGGCGGGCTGCCTCCACGTACGGCAGGTACCAGTCTCCGGTTTTGATATCCGAGAATGGAGTGGCCGTGAGTTGATTGAGTGCTTCTGCTTTCAGGAGAGGTGCGATGATGATCTTGATCGCTTCCGCGCGGTTCACCTTCTGGTCAGGACGGAAGGTGCCGTCGGGATACCCATTCAGGACGCCGACACCGCGCAGGTACTCCGCAGCTTCCGCCACGGGCGAACCCGATGGGATATCTTGGAATGGAGCGGCTTCTGCCGCCCGTGCGAAGGCAGGCAGCAGCAGGGACAAGGAAATGATCCCTGCCAGAAAGCTCGAAATGTGTTTCATCGGGTGCATGAGAACATGGGGGACGGATGCATCGTAACAGTCGCTTAGAATGTGTGCAAATCGTGATTTTAACATAGTTAATCGATGGTGAGGGTGTATGGACTAAGTTTAGTAAAAGTGTTAAAATATAATGAAAATAACATGAATGAAATAAAAGTCATCCAACGGCCATCCATCACTGCGTTCTCCCGTTCGCATCGACGTATCGGTGTCGCGGTCGTGATACTGGGCATGGTGTTCTCCGTGCCTTGTGCGTCCGCCGCGGAGAGCGCTTCTTTCCGGCTGTACGATTCCTTCCCGAATGTGAGCGATCCTGCGCCGGATGCTTCGGATTCCTTTCAGATGAATGAGAACGGGGTGACGTGGTTTGTCCAGCCGCTGTCCGGATCGAACTTCCAGATTGTGCTCGCACCGCCCGCGGTCTCCTCTTCGACTTCCTCCGTGAGCAGTGTTTCCACATCTTCCGTTCCGACAGCGTCTCCCTCCACCGGCGGACATCGTGGCAAGCGTATGCCTCCCGTGCTCCATCCTGCTGCGGAAGGAAGTTCCTCTGCACAATCATCGGTTTCCTCGGTTTCTCGCGCGTCGTCCTCCGTTTCCTCAATGGCTGGGTTCTCGTCTGCGTCCGCAGGCATGCTGCCACCCCCGCCACCGTTCACGGTCGATCTGGCACAACCTCTTGCCGGTCAAGAGATTGTTCAAGAGGCCGCTGCGCATCCTTTGGCGCCGTGCGGGAAATGCCAGTGTCCGGGGGTACGGTTGCGGTTCAGAAGGTTGCGCGTTGGTGAGGTGGGTGCTCCATCGGCGTTGTTCGGTCTTGTCTGTGCAGTCGTCGAAGTACTGTTCATCCTCCTCGCTTTTTGTCTTTTCCTCATCTGCCGCAAGCGTTCCCGATGAAGCATTCTTCTGCATTCTTCTGGCTTCTCTGCACCTGCCTGATTGCAGGAGCAACCTTCGTCATCCTCAGGAGTCCGGTGCTCGCCGCATCGGGTCCGCAGACCTTCGTCTACAACGGTCACCTGCTCGACAGCAGCGGGAACGCCATCATGACGCCCCATACCATCCGGTTCAGTCTCTGGACGAGCGCCGACTACATCGCGGGAGACGTGACTGCGACGGGCGCCATTCTGACGTCGTCCGCCGCGTATGCCGGATGGAAAGACGCATTCACCGTCACGCCCGATGCGCGCGGTTACTTCTCCGTGCAGCTGGGCAGCAGCGTGGCTCTGCCGGACTTCTCTGTGTTCTCGTCAGCGGATCTCGCCTCGCTGTACCTGCAGGTGGAGGTGAAAGCGGCGGACGCCGCCGCCACCGCGTACGAAGTGCTCGATCAGAATGCCAGCAGCGACAGCGTGGACCGTGGTCCGCTCCTCTCCGTTCCCTTCGCGCTCAATGCCGATTTCCTCGATCAGCGGCACGTCGGTACAGGGAGCGGTTCGATTCCGGTGCTCTCGACTGATGGATTGCTGGATGTGTCGCATATGCCGGGGGGAACGCAGCTCGACGGTTTCACGCTCGATCGGGACAATTCCGTCTCCGCCGGAAACATCAGCCTGGAATTCGGCGATGTCCTCGGCAAAACGCTGTCGTACGACGTCACGAGCGGACGATTCGATTTCAATGACGACCTCAACGTGCAGGGGAACCTGACGGTGACGGGTCTCATCAACGGGGTGGACATTACGGCGATCACAAGCTCCACGGATAACTCGCACCTGAAGGTCTCTTCGGGTGCCGGACTCACGGTCACCGTAGCACGGGGCGATTACCGTCTGGGCGGCGTGATCACCCAGTACGCGGGTGCGGACGGGATTGCCGTCACGGATGACGCCACGAATTACGTCTTCTTCTCTTCCGGCGGTCTGACCGTCAATACCACTGGTTTTCCGACGGGGAGCGCAATTATTCCTGTCGCATCGGTTCTTGCGTCCGGTGGAGCGGTGACGTCGGTGACCGATCGTCGAGTCTTCAACAGTAATGACACGCAGCGTACGATTGTGAAGGTGTTCGAACCGCTCTACGAGGGAGCGGCGTATCAGGGCGATGGTTCGAACAACGTGGGGCAGCTCACCGTCAGCCATTCCGGGAGTGTGCTCCGCAATTATTACCAGTGGACGAGTACTCGCAGCACCTTGCAGGATTACGACATGCTGCTGCGCGTTCCTGTTTCTTCCGATTTTACGCGATGGGGCAGTACTCCTCTCACGCTCCTGTATCGCACGACGTCCGCCGATGTGGCGAAGAATGCTCTGGCTCTGCAGGTGTACGACACGGCAGGCGCTGCCGTCACTCTGACGGGATCCGGTGCCTCGGGGTTGAGCTCAACGGATTGGGTGACGGCGACGTGGGGGTTTGCGGGATCACCCACGTGGACTGCCGGAGGAGAGATGCTCATCAAATTATCATTTGCATCCAAAGACAGTGCTTCTGTGCAGGTGGGGCCACTCTCCATCCGTTTTGCGGAAATGTTGTCAGAGTAGCTGAGACCATCGAATTACATGCGAGTCAACTTGTTTGCTATGACAGGAAATACTGAAAATGGTACAATGAACGGAAATAAAAACCATTCATGCGGCATTGCTCCTCCTATTTACGGCAGATGATCGTGCGGCGGTTTTTGACCGCCTTTTTGGTTGCCCTGGGATGCGGTATGCCTGCCTGGGTGGTCGCCGCTTCGAGCTGGAATCCTACATTGCTCGTGAATACGGAGTCCTTCAATACCATTGATGACGGCGACGGCACCACGAACATCGAAATGCGGTTCGGCGACACGCTCAAAGAGAAGATCACCTTCAACCGCTCGGCGTGGAGGTTTGAATTCAGCCAGTCGATCCATGTGGGAGGCAACGTCACTGCAACCGGTTCTCTCTCCATCAAGCAAGTGATGTCCGGTGCCGCGTTGCGTGTCGATTCCAATGCGGATATCTGGGGTACATTATCTGTTTCGGGTGCCACGATACTGGACGGAAACGTTTCGGCATCCGGCGCGTTGGCAGTGGAAGGCGCCGCGGCCTTCGGCTCCACGATCAAGATCGGCGGGGTGACGTACACCTTTCCCGCATCGGACGGCACGGCCTCGGGCAAAGTGCTGAAGACCGATGGCGCAGGGCACTTAAGCTGGAGTACGGATAACGATACGGGTGCAAGTGCGGTCAATGCCGTCACCGCCGAAGGCATGTTCATCAATCAAGGAGGCGATACGATGACGGGAGCACTCCGGATCAGCAATGGCGCCGGTCTCAATGCCTCCGGTTCGCTCATCACGAATACGAACCTCACCATCAATTCCGACAACGGAGCGGCGGATGCCGTGCTCACCTTCGGCAACGACGCGGGTGTCGAGACACTGAAGTTCAATGACACCACGAATCAGTTCGAACTTTCGGATGACCTCGCGGTGACCGGCAAACTGAGTGCGAGCGACACCATTTCCGGCAGCGGCACGCTGGCCATCGAAGGCGCCGCGGCCTTCGGTTCCACGAT
>CAZVLZ010000002.1:0-40807 GCA_964628345.1 uncultured Candidatus Peribacteria bacterium
CTTCTTAGGATCGGACGGTTCGGCCATATCTGGATAGTATAGCACAAAACAGCCCTTTATGCTGATTCCTTCACAGGGGAGGAAGCCTATTCTTCCGCCACGCGGATGCCGAGTTCTTTCAGCTGCGCGTCGGAAACGACGGAGGGTGCTCCCATCATGACATCCTGTGCCTTGCCGTTCTTGGGGAAGGCATAGATATCGCGAATCGAGGGACACTCCCACAGCACCATCATGAGGCGGTCGATACCCGGAGCGATGCCACCGTGGGGCGGTGCGCCGTATTGGAAGGCGCGAATCATGCCTCCGAACTTCTTATCCACGTCTTCTTTCGTGTAACCGGCGATGGAGAATGCTCTGTACATGATGTCCGGGCGGTGATTGCGGATGGCGCCCGAACTGATCTCGAATCCGTTGCAGATCAGGTCATACTGGAATGCGAGAATCTGCAGGGGATCTTTTGAATCGAGCGCCTCCATCCCGCCCTGGGGCATGGAGAAGGGGTTATGCATGAAATCGATCTTCTTCTCCTGCTCGTTCCATTCATACATGGGGAAATCTTTCACCCATGCCCACGCGGCGGATTTTGGGTCTGCGAGCTTGAGTTTTTTGCCGATCTCGCCGCGCACCTGGCCGAGGGAGCGACAGGCGATCAGCCACTTGTCTGCCGTGAAGAAAGCAATATCCCCGTCTCCAAGCGCTATCTGTTGCGCGATTTTTTCCGAGAAATCTTCACCTAACTTCGTCACGGGTACTCCCTCTAGCTTTCCCTTGGTTCGTTTCATCCATGCGAGTCCTCTGGCGCCGTACGTTCGCGCGACATCGGTGAGATCGTCGATTTCCTTGCGGGAGAATTTCGCCCCTCCGGCGACCCTCAATGCTTTCACCACTCCTCCCTGTGCGACTGCGTCCGCGAAAATGGAGAATCCGCAGCCTTTGCAGAGAGCGGTGATGTCATTGATTTCCAGGCCGAAGCGCAGATCCGGTTTATCCGAGCCATAGCGGTCAAAAATTTCCTTCCACGTGAAGCGAGGAAAGGTCCGCTGCGCGATTTTTTTATCACTGAACTTTTCCGTCAGTTCGATCATGAGCGGTTCCACCGCATCGAAGACATCTTCCTGCGTGACGAAGCTCATTTCGAGATCCAATTGATAGAATTCGCCCGGGTGGCGGTCAGCGCGCGGGTCCTCATCACGGAAACATGGGGCGATTTGGAAGTAGCGGTCCAGGCCGGCCACCATGAGGAGTTGTTTGAATTGCTGCGGGGCCTGGGGGAGCGCGTAGAACATTCCGTGGTGCAGACGGCTGGGCACCAGATAGTCCCGTGCCCCCTCTGGCGAGGAATTGGCGAGGATAGGCGTCTGGACTTCTGTGAATCCCCTGCCATGCATGTACGTGCGGATATGCGCAATAAATGTATCGCGTTTCCGCATCATGTCTTGGAGGGTGGGACGTCGCAGATCCAGGAAACGGTACTGGAGCCGGAGCTCCTCATTCACCTCCTTCTCCTGATCGATTTCGAATGGCGGGGTTTTCGATTCACTCAATGTCTCAAGTTCCTCCGCCAGCACTTCAATGCCACCCGTCGGGTTCTCTTTGCGTTCCGCTCCTTCCACGCGTTTGCGGACCGTGCCCGTGATCTTCAGAACCCACTCCGGGCGGATTTTTTCCGCCGCTGCGAACGTGGGTTTGTTCTTCGGATCGAACACGATCTGCGTGAAACCGTAGCGGTCGCGCAAGTCCACGAAGATGAGTCCGCCGTGATCGCGGCGCCGGTGCACCCAGCCGCAGAGCGTCGTGGGTTCGCCAGCCTGTTTTGCCGTCAGTTCGCCGCAGGTGTGGGTTCGCAACATGGGGCAGAGAAGGGAGTGAGGTGAGGTGAGGGAAGGCAGTGAGGGCAGAGAAGGGAGTGAGGTGAGGTGAGGGAAGGCAGTGAGGGCAGAGAAGCAGTTAATGAGTTCCGACCATTAGTTTTGTGATGAGGTAACTTATTCTGGCGCAGTGATCGAGAAGGTCGTTAAATTCCTCTTTTGTAAGATACTGTAGATCAAAAGCTAATTCAGCGAAATTATCTACCTCCACGACTGATCCTCGAGCACGCGCATAGAACGCAATCCTATGTGCCTTTGTTGGCATGGCAGAACCTTCTGCAATATTTGCGGTAATGGAACTTGCCGCTCGTCTCATCTGGCTTGTCATTCCGAAAAGCTCTTCTCTGGGGAAGCGTGCCGTAATTCGATACACCTTTAGAGCGAGTACCTTTGCCTCTTTCCAGACAATGAGCGAACGGAAGCCAAATTCTTTCTCTTGGGGCATATGAAGAATTATACATATTTCTTCTATACCTCCTTGCCTTTTCTGCCATTTTTGCCCTCCCTTCCTTTACTTTAAAAGCTGCCCTAATTCCTTCTTGAATTCCTGCACATCCTTGAATTCCCGGTGCACGGAGGCGAAGCGGATGTAGGCGACGGTATCGAGTTTCTTGAGCTCGCGCATCACGTCCATGCCGATCGTGGAACTGGATACTTCCCGGCGGTTGCCGCCCCATTTTTCCTCCAGCCGGGTGAGCAGGCGGTCAATCTTCTCCTGCGATATCGGGCGCTTGGTACACGAAAGCCAGATGCCCCGTTCCAGTTTGGTGCGGCTGTACGGCTCGCGGGTGCCGTCACGCTTCACGACGATCAGGTGAGAGAGTTCCTGACGTTCAAACGTGGTGAAACGGTGGTTGCACTTGGGGCACTCGCGCCGCCGCCGGATGGCGCGTCCTTCTTCGGCAAGACGGGAATCGACGACGGACGTATCGGCGGTCTTACACCGTGGGCAGTACATAGTGCATGAGAGGCAAACCAGCGGTTTTCCTCTCATGGACTCTCCTTTCCCTTTAAGAGGAAGCGCTCCAGGCAAGCGGAGCTTGCCTTCGCGCGTCATTATAACCTCTTCAATGCCGATTCTCACTTTTTTCGTCGATTCCTGCGCTGGTCAGAGGCCTGCGTGAGGGCGCTTGCAGAGACGGTCCGGACTTTCTTGCTCTTGCTCCTCTTTAAGAGCCGCGCCGCGACACGGGCAACACGGGGACTGGTCTTTTCATTTCTGGCCATGAGAAGGGGGGAATGCACGGACAGTATACCGCATTCAGGAAAGCGAGAGGCCACCCTGTCGTTTTGTCTGCGTGCCGTCTGTTCGGCTCAGGTCGATGATGGTGGATGGTGGGACGGAAGGCAGTTCCCCACTATCGAGGATCAGATCAGGCTGCACAGTGGCCGATGCAAACTGCCGTTCAATCTCCTCCGCCGTGTAGGGGCTGGGTTCCCCGTGAAGATTGGCCGATGTCGTGGAGAGCGGACGGCCGAAGCGCGTAGCCAGTTCCATGGCGAGAGGGTGGGAGGAGATGCGGATGCCAAGGGAGGGCGTAGGGGATAGGGCGTGGGGCGTGGGGGAAATGGGAGGGGCATCTTTCCGAAGAGGGAGGATCAGGGTGAGGGGGCCAGGGAGGTGGCTGCTTGCCAGGCTCGTTGCCCGGTCGTTCCATTCCACATATCGTTTTGCCTCCTCCACTGATGGGAAGAGGGCGCTCACCGGCTGCTCCGCCGCACGCTTCTTGATGGCGAAGAGTTTTGCCACAGCCTCTTCGCTCGCGAGGTCGCACGCCAGGCCGTAGCAGGTTTCCGTTGCGTGCGCGATGACGCCGCCTGCCGCCAGGATGCGCAGTGCCTCTTCCACTGCCTTCGGCGAAACCGCCACGCGCCGCATCAGGCCGCCGGAGAAGCGTAGAGGGCGAGAACATCTTCGATCTTCTTCTCGAGGATCGTCGACATGTTGATGGTCAGTGGCAGCGGAATCAGCTGGTCACCGATTTTGAGCTGCACTTTCTCCTTGCCGGGGAAGGTCTCGAGCACATGCTTCAAATCGAGCAGGAGTTTCTTGGGCGCTCGTTCCGGCAGCTCGATTGTGTGGATGGAAATCTGCGTCGAATAGGTTTTGGGTTCTGCGGGAGGAGCGGCCGTTTTCTCTTTGGATTGCGCCGGTTTACGCCGGGTGTCTGTTTCCTTCACGGCGGCTTCGGGCGCTTCGGTGTTCCCGAATCCCATGTCCTGCAGGAGATCCGCAACCGGCATTCCTTTGAGAATCCAGGCACTCAGGGGTCCATGGAAATCATCCCCCTGCGCGGTTTCAGCCACGGTCACCGTTGCACCGGCAATGACATTTCCCTCCTCATCGACCAACTCGATTTCCTCCTGATCTTCGGGGCGCTTTCTGACGATCGACAGACCTGCACGGGCCTCCTCTTCGTCGAAGAATCCCTCCGCTTTCGCATGTGTGATCATCGTGGAGAGGACCGCGCGCTTGAGGGCATCGGCACGAATCTGCAGCTGGCCCGCTCGCAAATCCACTGTTCCTCCCACGACCAGCACCGAATCCGGCATTTCCAGAATTTGGGCGAATTCGGCGTACACGCGCGGGAAGAGCGTAGCCTCCATCTTCCCCGTCGGGTCCTCCAGCAGGATCACCGCCATCGTCTCGCCCTTTTTGGTCTGGATGCGCTTGATGTTCTCCACGAGGCCGGCGATCTTCACTTTCTTGCCGCTGTCTTTTGCAGTGAGGTCGGCGATGAGCTGCGCCTTCTTGCCGATGTACTTCTTGAGACCCGCGAGCGGGTGGCTGCTGACGTACATGCCGAGGGTCTCTTTCTCCCACTGGAGTTTTTGCAACGATGTCGCCTCCGGCGTCTTGGGAAACTCGATCTTCGCCTCATCCATGCCGGCATTGGTCGAAGCGAAGAGGTCATGCTGCGCCGCAGAGACATCCCCGCTCCCCTTGGAGTAATCGACGATGCGTTCGTAGTGTTCGACGAGCGTTCGCCGCTCTCCGAGCGAGTCCAAAGCACCGGATTTCGCGAGAGCCTCAATCAACTTCTTGTTGAGCACTTTGGACGGCACACGACGCGCGAAATCTTCAATGGAGGTGAAGGGGCCGCGACACGTCACTCCATCCGTGCCTTTCGGTTCCCGGATATCGATGATCTGCTGCACGGAGCTCTCGCCGATGCCTTTGATCGCGGTCAAGCCGAAGCGGATGGAACCTACGGGTGAATGGCCGTTCGTCATTTTCTTTCCGGGGGGCGGGATGGCGGTGAAGTGCCTGAGTGATTCATTGATGTCGGGTGGGAGTACCTGAATGCCCATCTGACGGCATTCCTCGATCTCGATCATCACGCGGTCCGTCCGCTGCGCATCCGAAGAGAGGAGCGCGGCCATGAATTCCGTCGGATAGTGCGCCTTGAGGTAGGCCGTCTCGAATGCGATACGGGCGTAACACGCGGCGTGCGCCTTGGGGAAACCATAGCCCGCGAACGGCATGATCACGTCCTCAAAGATCTTTTCGGCGAGCGCCTGGCCGTACCCCTTGCTCACGGCTCCTCGAATGAATTTGTCGCGCTGGGCATCGAGTTCCTTCTTAATCTTCTTGCCAATCGCCTTGCGCAGGATGTCCGCCTCGCCGAGTGAGTAACCGGCGAACACGCGTGCCAACTGAAGGATCTGTTCCTGATACACGCCGATGCCGTACGTCTCGCGGAAGATCGTCTCGAGATCCGGATGGATGTACTCCACCTGCTCTTTGCCGTGTTTGCGCTTGATGAAGCTGGGGATCCAGTCCATGGGGCCGGGGCGGTAGAGGGCGGCCATCGCGGTGATGTCGCCGAAGGACGTGGGGACGAGTTGTTTCAGATACCGGCGCATGCCGGCAGATTCCAACTGAAAGACGCCCGTCGTGTCGCCGCGCTGAAGGAGCTGGTAGGTCTCGCGGTCCGCGAGCGGGAGCTTCGTCATGTCGAGCTTGATGCCGTGCAGTCGTTCGATGATCTCGAGCGTGGTCTGGATTACCGTGAGGTTGGTGAGGCCCAAGAAATCCATTTTGAGCAGTCCCAGTGCCTCGAGCGGCTTGGCTTCGTACTGCGTGATGATGATCTGTTCGTCCTTGGGCGCGCGCTGCAGCGCGGAATACTGCACGGTGGGTTCCGGCGTGATGATGACCCCGCATGCGTGCACCGATACGTGACGCGCCTTGCCTTCCAGCCTGAACGCCGTGTCGATGATCTTCCTGTACGTTTCGTTGCTGTCGTAGGCCGCCTTTAGTTCTGTAGTGTCCATGGCGTCCTTCAAAGTCGTTCCGGGGCGTTCGGGAATGAGCTTCGCCAGACTGTTCATTTCGAGGAAGGGCACGCCGTATGCGCGCCCGACGTCTTTCACCGCCGCGCGGGCCGCCAGCGTTCCGAAGGTGCAGATCTGTACCACGCGATCGCGTCCGTACTTTTCCCGCACGTATTCCAGCACTTCGTCACGGCGCGTATCGGCGAAATCCGTGTCGATATCCGGCATGGAGATGCGTTCGGGGTTTAAGAAGCGTTCGAAGATGAGGCCGTGCTCCAACGGATCGAGCGTCGTGATGTTGAGGCAGTACGAGACGATGGAACCTGCCGCTGATCCGCGCCCGGGTCCCACGGCGATGCCGCGGCGTTTCGCTTCGTTGATGAAATCGGCCACGATGAGAAAGTAGCCGGAGAAGCCCATGCTCTTGATGATGGAGAGTTCATGGTTCAGGCGCTCCTTCTGTTCCTGCGTCGCATTCGGATACCGCTGCGCAAAACCCTCTTCCGCGAGACGGCGGAGCGTCGACTCTTCCGTTTCCTGCTCTGCAACCGGAAAACGGGGGATGCGGTATTTCCCCAGCTCCAGTGTGACCGAGCAGCGATCGGCAATAATGCGGGTGTTTGCCAATGCTTCCGGCACATGGGCGAATGCCTTTTCCATCTCCTCAAACGGACGCATGGAGAAATCGCTGTCGCGCATCGAGAAACGCGTGGGGTCGCCGACGTTCGCATTCTTCTGGATGCAGAGCAGGACGTCGTGCGCCTCACTGTCCAGGGGGCGGCAGTAGTGACTGTTGCAGGTTGCGACCAGAGGCACATCCAGTTTTTTCGCCCAGGCGATGAGCTGCTGATTCACCTCGTTCTGCCCCGTGACGTTGGGCAGGTCCATGAGTTCAAAGTAGAGATTGTCCTTTCCGAAGAACGAGCGGTAGAGCTCCGTGATTTCCCGGATGCGTTCGCCATCTTCCACGAGCGCCGCTTGCGGGACGGCGCCCGAAATGGGTCCCGTGAGAGCGATGAGTCCTTTGCCATATTGCCTGAGGAGCTCGCTATCCACGCGCGGCTTGTAGTACATGCCTTCCATCGCCGCCTGCGTGGCGAGCGTGAGGAGGTTGCGATATCCCTCATCGTTCTCCGCGAGCAGTACGAGGGGGTAGCGTTTGGTGTCGGTACCGCTCTCCTGGTCGAACCGCGTGCGTGCGGCTACGTAGGTTTCGAGGCCGAGGATCGGCTTGAGTCCCGCTTTTCGGGCTGCCTGGTAGAACTCCACGAGGCCGTAGACGTATCCTTTATCGGCGATGCCGACGGCGGTCTGGTTCAGTTCTTTGGCGCGTGCCACGATCTCTTCGGGGCTGGGCAGCGCCTCGAGGAGGGAGTACGTACTATGGCAGTGTAGATGGACGAAATCTGGTGCTTTCATGAGATAGACAGAGAGCTGTCCTCCGTGAGGAATAATGGAATATTAGAGTATCAGATTATCGGGGGTAAGCGCGGGATTTCATTACACAGAAATTCGCGATATTTCCCTATTCCAGCATGCCAATGCTCTCTTACAATTCCGCGGCGCTCCTACACTGCTCCGCCACCTCCGTATCGAGTTCCGCACCGTTGATGTACGGAAAGCACTCGTCCTTGAAGACGATTTTCAAGATACGGTCCAGCTGCTTGTTGCAGGGACGGAAAATGCAGGAGGTGCGCAGGAATGCGGCGAAGTCGCGCACGAATTTTCGAAGCCCCTTGTCGGAGGTCTGTACGGTCAGAGAGAGCGCACGCACCTCCGTGCGCAACGGTACGAGGTTCTCGAAGACCTGGAGAGGAGCATCAATGGTTTTGGCGATCTGCATGCTCTCTTCTCTGGCCTGATTGAGGCTGAATTTCTGCAGGTACTGCTGCGCGTCAGCGCGCGCGCCGAGCATCCAGAGGAACATGCCGTTCTCCAGTGCTTCGGCGGCATCCCGTTCGGGCGTACCCTCGGCCAATGCATCGGAGTTGCGCAGGTACGCAGGAGGCAGACGGTCGCGACCCCAGCCGTTCCATAGGATGGAGAGCTTGGGCAGGAGGACGGTTTCGTTCGGTGAGAATGAGAAGGGACCGCGCCGCTCCCACTCGGCGACGCCCTCCGGGAGCTTTTCGCCTTCCGACAGACAGCCATTTTTCACCTGGTGCTGCCGCTTGCCACTTGCCCCCGCTCCGAAGTTTGAAAGATCCGTTCCCCCTCCGCCCAGGCGCTGTTCCAGATGCACGATAGTGTCTTTGACTGTGCCGATATCTGCAATCGCAGCGTCGCGGTCCTGCATCAGCTTCTGCAGACCTTCGATTTCCTTCTTGATGCCGTCTGGACCATTCATGCGACTCTGCAGGACCGAGAGGTCGCATCCGTATCCGATACCGGTGGGGGGCAGATAGTCGGTGGAGAAGGGGCAGGGCTCCTCTTCATCCTGCCCGCCCGTCTCCGTCGACGTGCAGCCCGCATCCACGCAGGCATAGCGTCTCTTGTAGACCGATCCGCGCGCGCCAACGCATATGTTATATTCCTCGTCGTTGCTCATCTGTTTGCATGCGGAAAGTCGTCCGTCTTCCTCCAGATCGCCCGGGCAGCACCAGTAGGGGGGCGGATCGAAACTGTAGTACGTCCCCTCTTCCTCATCCACATAGGTGGGGTCCCGTGCGCCGAGCAGGAGTGCCTTGTAGCGATTATTCAGGTAGCGCTGCATCGAAATCAATCGCGCCGCCTCAGAGACTTTGCCCGCTTCGAGAGCTTCGTTCTTGCGCATGCGCGCGCGTTCCATCCATCCTTCCAGAATGAGGGTGTCGAGCCGCAGGCAAGGTGGATTCTCCGCGAGGTCCTGCCGCTGTTCCACGATGCGCAGGTCCGTGTCGATCGTGAGGAGGAAGAAGCCGGTAACCTTGTCGAGCCAGAAAAGTCTGAGCATCTTATCTGTTGTGGATTCGCCTCCGTCGGAATTCCTGAGTCCCGCATCGACCCGGCGCACCACCCGTTCCACGTAGGGCGAGACGGGTGTGAGATCGGCGTACTGATCACCCTCCTGCGCCAAGGCTTCGGCGGGCAGGCCTGCAGCCACTGACCCGAAGACCAGGGAGAGGGAGAGGAAGCCGGCGAACGACAAGGGAGTGCGCTTCATTCTTGAGATGAACTCGATGCGCCGCAGAAATCAGGTTTTTCAGAGGCGACACGCGGGCAGGTCGTGAGCGGGAATTGCGTCTTCTCCATTGCCCTGAGGAGTTGATTGCCCGTGCGCAGCGTGTCGGAGAGAACCATGCCTGCCCACGAGAGATACCGGCTCAGGAGCGAGGTGCCGATGCGTGTCGAAATGCTCTGCGTCATACGTTGCAGCGCGAGCGTGGGGGTTTCGTTCTCCTCAATTTGCGCGGTGAAACTGAGTACCGTCGACACGTAGTCGCTGCCGGGGATATCCAATCGCCGCAGATAGTCGAACTGGCAGAGGATCGGCGGGGTGGAAGAAGGGAGTCCGTTGATCTGACACAGTGCGCGATCCAGCGATTCCACGAGCAGGCGTGGATTGTAGGCGGGTAGCAGGGGAGGTGAGATGGCGGGGAGCGTGATCAAACCACCGGCCTGGGGATCACTGACAGCGCAGGTATCCCAGGGAAAGGCTTCATCCCCCGCGACCAACGGCATGCGGCCGGGAATCACGCGCGATTGTTCGACGGACTGTTCCACGCACTGCCCGATGTAGCAGAGGTTATTGCCGATCGTGTTTTGGTACTTCGTCTGGCACCCGGGCGAACAGGCACCATTGAGACCTTCGATCATGGAAAGAACGCGGCTGTCCAGGCGGGCCATTCCCGAAAGTCCACCGCTCGTCAGTTCATTGCAGGACGGTGAGGTTGTCGTCGCATCTTTGCGCTGGAGTTGTTGCTCCACCAGTGTCTTCATATTGGCGACGGCGAATGCGGAACAGGCCTTTTCCCCGAAGCGCTGACAGCTCGCATTGGCCGATCTCCCGGCGCATTCCTCCAGAGACATGCCCAATGCCTCCAGGATGCCATCCTCCGCCAGAATGCGGCAGGAGGCGCGATAGGCTTCGAATTCGTGCGCGCAGCAATGTTCCGCCGTGTCAAAAATATCCGTGTCGGCTGCGAGATTGCAGAGCTGCTGTGCATGGGTGAGTTCGTGGACCAGCATCGACAAGAGTCCGCTGCGTGGAGTATCGCTATCAATGCAGATGCGTATCTTTCCGTTTTCATCCTTGCGGCTGGTAGAGCCTGATGCCCCTCCCTCGCAACTCTCGTTGCATGCGATCTCGATCGAACAGAGGCTGCATTCCGATGTGCCTTGGGAGCTGGAAGAGGACTGCATGAGGACATCGCCCGGGATGCGCCACCAGCCCGTGCGGCAGATGTCGGGTCCGGAGGCCGAGAGCGTCACCGGTTGTTTGGCCTGCATCGGCTTGCACTCCGTCAGCACGATGGAGCGCGGCTCCTTATCTTCGATCTCAGCGTTGCACCGGTCATGGCGCAGCGGGCGGCAGAGGTAGCCGTCACGCGCGAAGGCAAGATGGCACAGCCCGCCTTCCTGCTCCGTGGGTTCCACGGGCGGGTCTTCGTACCGTCCTCCCGGGCGGATGGCGAAGCGCTCAAGCACCGTGCAGTACGACTCGCCGAGTGTGCGTGGGTCGCAATTCTCCCCGCCCACCATGCCGATGGGAACGGGCGTGAGCATCAGATCCCATCCCACGCCCACATCCCGCTTGATGGTCCCGTCCACATTCTCCGCCATCATCCAGACGATGACATGTGCCGGACTGTCGAGCCTGCGCAACGGGAAGATCACAATTTCTCCTTTCTGCAGGGGGGGGTCAAATGAGAGCGCCGCGGAGGGCAGGGCATTACGCAGAGCACGGAGTTTCTCCTCCACCTTGCACGCACGCTTCTCGATGGCTTCGAAGAGCTCTGTCGGGCCATTGACCTCGCGGCACGGTTCCTTGTCGAAAGCGCTGATGCCGTAGCGGTACCGCCAGACGGCGTGCGGCATTGCATTCTGGAGCTCCGCGCCCAGTTCGCTGAACATGCGGTCCGTGACGCTGTCCGGGCGGGGAACGGCGCGCACCTGCGGAAAGACTTCGGGAGTCAGCAGGACGTCATCCTGACTGCGCCAGAGGTTGCGAATCGTCAATGTGCGCTCGGCGATGGTGAACACCTCTCCCATGTTGCCGCTCACGCCGGTCTCGTAGCCCGTTGCGATGTGCAGGAGGTCCGTTGCGAGTGTCCGTGTTTCAAGGATGTCGGTTCCCCAGTCGCGGAACATCTGGTACTTCTGCGCACAGGCATCGAACGTGGCATCGTACATCTCGCAGAAGTCGTCGTAACGCGTTTCAAAGGCCGCCTTCACCACCTCTTTCATGTCCTCCACACTCTTGCCCTCCGGGATCATTTTCTCCTGCCCGGCCATCTGCGCCACGTATGCGATGATCTCATCATCCACCTGCTCCAGAGCCACTTCCTGAAGCGTGATGGTATGCATCGTGTCGTAGAGCTGCAGTTCGTCGGGAGCCTGTGCGAGCACCGTGCCGACAGGCAGGAGGAGGAGGAAGAAGCCGGCGTAGAGTGTACGGCGGTTCATTTACGGCAAATCACGGAGAGGATCTTTTGCATTCCAGATGCGCGGCAGACAGGCAGCGGCTTCCGCGCCCAGTGCGAGAGCATTGCGGACGTCGATGGATGCGCGCTCGATACACTGCAGTTCCGTATGGAGCGGGAGAAGACGGCTCATGCCTGCCAGGACCGCGAGCGAGCGATTGAGTGTGGCCCGCGCGGTCGTGAGTTCCCGCGCGATGATCCGGTCTTCTTCCGTTGTTTCCTCCAGGAGCTGCGTGAGCACGGTTTCCGTCGATTCCCCCTTGGCTTTCAGTTTGCTTTCCAGCTCGTTGAGCGCGTCAGGGTGCAGGAAGTACAGGCGTTCCTCCAGTGCACATTCGTAAGAGCGGAGGAATTCGAGGAGCACGGCACTCATCTCCCACTGACTGACGGAAGTGTCCTTCCATCCCGGCAATTGAGCGGCCAGTTTCGTAAGCTCGGGTCCCGCGGGCAGCACGCCATTCCCCGTTTCCGCAGCGCACTGCGGCGCGCGTGCGAACGACTGTATGTGCTCTTCAATGACGGCGGCGGCGGTATCGTGATACGCCTTCGGCCAATCGGCGAAATTTCCGTTCGTGAACGGCAGCCGCGAGTACCCTTCGCTGAAGCGCGAACAGGGCGTGAGAATGGAATTCTCCTTTTCGCGTTGTGCGAGCAACGCGATGCTCGTCCCCGTGGGCGCCATTTTGTTCATGACGATTCCGGCTCCACCCACCGCCAGCAGGAGGAAGAGGAGAGAGCCGATGATGCGCGAGGAGCGGTATGTCATTCTTCCGATGTGATGGGAGGACTTTCGTCACAACTGGCGATGAAGCAGGGGATGCGATAGAGGCTGCCGACGAGCTCCGCGGTTTTGCGCAGGGAATTGGCGAGCGGCCAGCGGAATTCCTGCAAAAAGGCGTCCATCTGGCCCGAAAGCTGGAGCAGGGAACGGTAGCCGGCGTCGTATTCCGTCGTCTGCTTCAGAAGATCCTTCTCGCGCTGCACGAGGCCGTCACGCACGAAGCGGCAGTACGTCAGCACATCGGCCTCCTCCACTTTCTGTCCGTCCGCCGCGAACAGATGGCATGTGGGGAAGGTGGTCCGCTTCTCCTCAATGCACCCCGGCACCACAATCGTCACTTCCTGCGGGTCGGTGCCCGCCTGCTGCAGGGAATTCTCCACAACCTTGCAGACGATCGTGGAGCGGCACTTCAGCGTGCGGAAGGCCTGCGTGAGGTATGGCACCAGATCCGAGGTCGCGACGCGGCGTGTTTCGAAAATGCCTTTGCGCTGCGGGAGTTCGCTGCGCTCGTCCATCAGTGCATCGCGCCATTCCGTCTCTTCGTATCCCGGCGAAACCGATCGCCAGGTGTTCTCCTTCTCCTTGATCCAGGGCAGTCCGTCCGTGTCGAACCGGACTTCATTGACGGGAGCGTCTTTCGCCTTCTTCTGGCCGAAGAGGACGCTGCGGTACAGGCGCTGTTCTCTGGCGAGGGCCGTCTCGACCTCCGCGCGGCACGAGGCCATGTCCGCTCTGGCGGCAGACTGCGAGAATCCCAGTGCGGGGACGATGAGCAGGAGAACGACGAGTGGCCAGTGGAGAGCTGAACGGCAGGTCATGTCATGGGGAGGAGCTGCTCTGTCCGAAACGGGGAACGGGCAGCGTGATGGGGGCTGGAATATTGAAGGATGGCAGCATGTCGTCCGGATCGACGATGTAGGGGAAGGAGCTCGAGCTGTTTCCCGGGATTGTTTCCTTCCTCAGACGGTTGCGCAGATTCGCGAGATCCTCCTTGCCGGCATCTTCCTTTACTCCCTCGATACGCCATCCCTCGCGCGCGTACGATTTTTGCACATTGAGAATCTGGCAAGCGAAGTCCTCGCGCGGGCAGGGCGGAACAGCTGTCGGGGGGGTAAGCTGCATACTCGGCAGTTTGCCTGCCGCATCAGCGCTCTTCAGCACCGTTGTCCGCTGTAACCCATACGCGGCGAAATCTTCCTTCAATTGGACGGCCGGCCGGGCGCCGATGCGGGTGAAACGTTCGAGCAGGTCCATCTCGACGTGGACACAGGGCATGGCACTGAGGTTCTGGCAGTCCCACTTCTTCTCAGGGACATCTTGTTCGGGATAGGTCGTGATGCTGTCCCAGAACGTCTTGTACGTCTCATCCATTTTCGTGAACATCTCTGCGATGCGGTCCATCACCTGTCCGACCTTCGGCGGGAGAGTCGCGACAGTCGGATTCGCCTGTGAAGGGGAAGACAGGTGGATGACCTTGGTTGGAAAGAGAGTACTCAACACTTCCCGATAGATGGTCGGCACGGGAGGGAGATCCGGCAATTTGCTCAGCTCTTCCAGCTGCGCAGACACATCGGCGACATCTTCGTAGAACGCAGGAGGATTGAGGAGGGGTTGATTCAGCCGGATTTGGATGGGATTCAGGACAGGCAGCAGGACGGTTCCTGTCGATACCCGCAACGCCGTGAAGTCGTACACGAGATCGGGCAGAATCGTGACGTTCAGCCGCGGGAGTTTTTCCGTTTCCAGATCATTCGCCGGCGGATCATCGATGTTCAGTGTGAGATTGCGCGGATTCGCCGGCCCCGGCATCCACTGGTCAAGGAAGGAGTAAACGGGTGTGGTGAAGCGGTCATTGCGGCACCAGGGCATGTTCGTCTGGTCGTGGAAGACGCGGTATTTCTGCTGAATTTCCTCCCACTTCGGTTTGAGCGTGAGGCTCTGCTGCCGGAGGGCGGAGTAGCGCTCCCACGTTCCCAGGTTCTGTGTCAGCCAATCGCCGATTGCCCGCATCATCTCGCCCTGGTAGGTGAGCAGTCTGCCGATGTACTGCGCCATTTCCCCCCGCAGTTGTCGCACCTGATCGATGCGCTCCGCGTAGTCCTCGAGTTTTTTCGCCACCATCTCCGCTTTCACTTTTGCCTCTCCCTCCCGTTCCTCACCCCAGCGCTTCCAACCCTGTGCGAGTGCACGGAGCTCCGCGGGAGAGGCAAGCGGTACGACGAGCGGAACCGTTTCCTCCTGCACGTGGATGAGGAGGCCGTTCTGCAGGTAGGCGCTCACTTCGGAAAGCAGGTCTTCGGGTGAGGAGCGGACCTGGATGTCAATGATCTGCCGGTTGAACGGACGCGAACTCTGCGCACTGCTGCTTTGCGGAGTCAGGAAAGGATCATGGAGATCCAGTCCGACGGTCGTGGGCGTTGGCAGGATGAGCCGGAGGACGGGAGAGGTGAAAAGTTTGTGCGCCTGCGTCTGCTGCTCTTGCCACCACTCCGTGATCACGCGTCGACCGGGGTTGTCGGTATTGACTGTGTCATCCGTGGATCGCAGTAAGCTCCCGCTCGAGAACGGCCGTTCCTTATCCAGCTGTGCCGTGGGCATCATGTCGGTACTGTCGAGTTGCAGGAGCGGGAAGAGGTTGTCTTTGGGCGATTGCTGGATCTTTTTGCCATTCAGGAGCGAAAAAGCATCGCTGAAATCGTTCACCCACAAATCCTTGCGCGTGTCGCGCGCGGCCGCGTGCTCGTATGCGGGATCCGTCAGGTTCGAGTTTTGCCCGTATTCCCCTTTTCCCTTCTGCGTCTCCTTCATGGTGTTGAATTTCTTGTCGCTCTCTTCCAGCCGGATCACGCACCGGTAATCGTCCGTGGTTGTGCGGCGGGACCTGGGATCGAATTCGTCGTACGGGCAATAGCAGTCGACGGGAATGTCGGTTCGTCGCGTGTCGTCCCGTTCCACGGCGGGCAGGGCATCGCGTTCGTAGCTGACGAGATAGCGCCGGTAATACGACAGGTATTCCCTGCCGTTCGCAATCGTTTTGCCTTTGCGGCATCCGGTGTCTTCGAGATCCGCCGGCACTTCGGCGTTGAAGTCGAAACCGGGGTTGTTGCGATCTTCCAGCCCATCCCCTCTGCAGGTAATGCAGTTGGCATTCGCCGTATCCGCAATGGGGGCATCGGAGCAGCAGTAGAGCTGTTCGTCGGTCGCGCACGAGACGGAGGCATAAGGATAGGATGCCTGCAGACGCTGATCCACCGGCACCCAGGACTCGTCTCCGCTGTGGCACCAGTCGTTATTCTGGTTGTTGAAACACGGGCTGGTGTCTTCCATAGTCACCGAGACAACCGTTGCCGGATCACCTTCCAGCCACGATGCCGTGCAGATCATGTGTCGCTTCACCCAAAAGTTCAGTTGCGTGCACACTTCCTGGCAGCCCTCCGGACTCGCGCATTTGTACTCCTCATAGTTCCCGCCAGTCGGAAGACACTCCTGCTTGTACGGAAAGCTGAAATCACATTCATTCACACGGCAGACGGTGGATCTGCCGGTTGCTTTGTCCGATGGCGGGAAGACGAAGCCGTTTTCCAGCGCTCCACTGGTTTCGTCGCGCCTTGCCAGGCCGCCTGCCGTCACTTCTGACATCAGCGTGTTCGTCGTGTCCACGAGCAGCCCTCTCCGTCCCGGTGCACCTGTCACCTTCGGGATCTTTCCGTCGATGCTCTGCGCAAAATCCCAGCCGCCGCACATCGCCTCGGCGATGTCGCCCCGCACCATACCCACATTGGTCTGCACCGTCTCGAAATCCGTCGGCTCATCGATCGTGAGGGCGCTCGCGCTCTGCGCGAAGAGAGCCCCCGACGTCAGCAGACCTGCCACGATGATGAGAGGGGATTTCAGACACACGTGCATCGTGGCCGATATCGTACCACGATAGGGATTGGGGATTAGAGATTAGGGATTGGGAATTGTGGGAGCTTGAATACATTGCGAATGAGACTCTGCGATTGTTCAACTCCTTTCGTTTGCGCGGGGATTTCTCGGGTGTACCGTGCCCCTCCGCGGCACAGTGGCCTCCTCTATTTACTTTCCCCATACGGCATGTTTTCCCTCAATCGCGTGCACATCATCGGTTATCAGACACAACCTGTTGAAATTCGCCAGACTCCCGGAGGGACGAGTGTCGTTGATTTGAATCTGGTCGTGCCGTACTCCTTTCAGGCTGAGAAGGGCGAGACGCTGCAGGGGCGCGCGTTCCACACGGTGACCCTTTGGGGCTCCATGGCGGATTTCGCCGGCCAGTACGTGCGGCCGGGTTCGCAGATCTTCATCGGCGGACGACTGCAGACGGACTCCTGGGAGGATCAGACCACGCACGAGAAGCGCAACAAGACGAAAATCGTGGCGCTCGACATGATCCTGCTCGATCCGAAGGACGGGCAGCTGCCGACTCCGGATGCCGCCAAACTCACCCTCAATGCCGTGAACCGCGCGGATATCGTCGGCAACATCACCCGTGACCCCGAGATCCGCACGACCACCGGCGGCAAGCAGGTGCTCACACTGGGAGTCGCCACCAATGATCGCTGGAAGGAGCGTTCCACCGGCGAGACCAAGGAGCGCGCCGAGTTCCATAACGTGGTGATCTGGGGTGCGCTTGCCGAGGAGGTGGGCAAGATCGTGCACAAAGGCAGCCGCGTCTTTGTCTCGGGCCGCGTACAGACACGGAGTTGGGAAACACAGCAGGGTCAGAAGCGCACGACCACCGAGATCGTCGCCGATCAGTGCGCGCTGCTCGGCGTGCGCAATGCTTCTGCGCTTGAGACTGTGGAGACGAGTGCGCAGCGTCGTTCCACCCCGCGGTCGCACGAGGCGCCTTCCGCCGAAGCACCGGCATCGGCAGATATCCCCGACATTCAGTATGCCTCTGAGGTGAAAGTGGAGGATCTGCCGTTTTGATGCGTTCGGTGCAGCCGTATCCATATTGACGTTTCCTGCCAGAGAGAAGAAGCTTTCATGCCAATGGAAGTCCCTTCACCCATTAATCCCTTTTCTCAAGCGGAGGATTGTCCGCCCCTTCCCCGTCAGGATTGCAGCGTCGAACAGGTGACGGCCTTCTATCACAACCTCTCGCAGCAAACGTGTCCTGCGCTGCGTGCTAAAGATGGTGCGTCTATCGGGTACCGGAGAGATGGTCACACGTTCATACTCGCGTTCGATCACGACTCGGCGTCCGTCGCATCTTCTGCGCCCGCGGAATGGGCGGCGGAGTCCAGTCTTCCTTTCACCGCGGATGATCTGCCGGTTTTTATGGGTGCCATCAAAGCGGTTCGTACCGAGACGCAGAAAACCCGTCAGCAGGTATCTGATCTTTCCCTGGCATCGGAAGATCCATCATTTTCGTGCCTGTCCGATGAATTACCTTCTTCCCTCACCGTTCCTGTTTTTTCCTGCGTCATTCCGTCACCACGGGCCGATGAGGTCAATGTGCTCGCACTCGTCAAAGGGGAAGAGCGGTACGTGCTTCTCTACACTGACGACAATCGTGCGGAGGCGCTGCGTGTGCTCGGAAGATTCGCGAGCGATCCGGATCTCAGCTTCACCTGGTACGACGCTGCTGTTTTAAGCCAGAAAATCCGACACGAGTCGCAGAAAACACAGTCCTATCAACAGATGTTTCCGTGGGCTCCGCCACCTGTTTTCCATTTGTAGGCACACTTGTCTCTACCAAGGAATTGCACTGGAGATATCGTCAAAAGAGATCATCGTGGAGGATCGAATTGCCTCTGTTCAAATGCGAGACACCGAGCTGCCTGTTCACGGTTCAGGGCACGGTGTCGACGCAAAGACATTTCCTGCCGCTCGATAGGCGGAGGCTTTTCGGGTAGGAAATCGGCCCGCACGGGCGGATGGAGGCGGGTATGAATGTCCGGGTGCAGCGATCGGAGCATCAAAGAATCTATACCGCATTCTCCTGAAGGGACAACGCTCTTCACGGTGTCGCCGTTTACTGCAACAGGGAGCCAGATTCCCCAATGAAGCGCATTTCAAGTTCCAGTGGTTTGCCCGTGCGTTCGCGGATTGTCTCGACCAGTCGGCTGGCATCTGCGAATGTCCCGTTGCCCGTATTGATGAGGAAGTTCGCATGTTTATCGCTCACCTGAAGGTCACCCACCCTGTAACCCTTCAGTCCTGCCGCATCGATGATTTTCCATGCGGGCGTTCCCTCTACCGCTTTGAAGCAGGAGCCGGCTGTGCGTGTGAAGGGCTGGGCGACAGTGCGTTTTTTCAAGAGGATGCCGATATCCTGCTCAATATCTTTCGCCGCGCGCGATGGTACGGAGAGTGTCACTTTCCATAGAAGAGGATTGTTCAGTTTTTTGAAAATGCTCTCTCTGTAGCCAAATCCGCATTCTTCCCGCGAGAGGGTCTTCCATTCCCCTTCAAGAAAGACGGTCACGGTCTGCACAAAGTGATCGATCCACGTGCCCTGGGGTCCCTGCCCTGCATTGCCGAAGATCGCTCCTCCAACGGTTCCCGGGATGCCGGATACAGCAGAAAGATCCAGCCCGCGTTTGGCGAGATGTGTCACGACAGTGGCGAGCGAAGCTCCGGCTTCCGCCCGCACGGTGTTGCCGCTGACTTCGATGCTCTTGGCCACCACCCGCACAACAAGCGCCTCGATGGTTCCGTCCGCGAAGATGGTGTTCGACCCGGCGCCGAGCACGATCATGGGGATTCCTTTGCTCTGCGCGAACTGCATCGCCTCTTCGGCGTCCCGTTGTGTCTGCAGTTCCGTGTAGTACCGCGCATTGCCGCCAATGCGCATGGTGGTTTTTGGCGCGAGGGGGATGCGTTCCTGGATCTGCATTGCGGGAATAGTGTACAGAGTACTCATTACTTTCTCTTTGATTTTACCCTCCATCCCCCCGCCCGTACCGATCTTCGGTACGGATCGGGCGGGCCGCCCCTTCCTCCCCGGGAGGAAGGGGAAATTTTTCCATAAAACTGTTCCCCCTCTCCTCGGGAGAGGGGGCAAGGGGGAGAGGTTTGCGAAAAAAAGAGAGGAGGTTCGGGGGAGAGGTTGGATGCAAAGAGCTTTATTTTTTGGATAAGAACTGCGCCGTGCGTTCCATTGCGTCCGCAATGCGCTGCGCACGGGCCAATTTTTGCATGCGTGCGAGGACGGAGGTCAGGACGGCCAATCCGACCAGTCCTCCTGCAACGAGCATGAGTTCCCGTGTGCCCAGTCTGTAGTCCAACATGGCGAGTGCCACTTGAGCCAGCGCGAAGAGGAAAATGCCGAAGAGCGTCCCCACCCCCAATGTGACGATGATGAGGTGTGTGCGGTTTTCTTGGCTGTCCTGCGGGGCGCTGGCGAGCTGCGTGAGGAGCTCGCTTGAGAGGATCACCGGTTCCTTATCCCATTGCTTGAACAGCTGGAAGACTTTGCGCTGCAGTACGAGGCTGACAAAAGTGCGGAAGGGGACCGATGTTTTGCCGGTGATGACGGCTTTGCTCTGTTCCGTTCGAAGTTCCACTTCAAGATCGGCGGTTTCGGACATGGGTCAGGGGGAAAACGGCGATATCGTACCTCATTTCTTTCCCTCCGGCGCAGCACATGCGCGCACGGCCTCTGCTGCGCAGTATCGATGGCCTGCGACGGTCATCAATGCGCGCTGTTGCGGCGTGAGCTGCCCCGTTCTCATCGCATTGACGAATGTAAGACACTCTGGTAGTTGCCTCAATTCGCGTGGTTGTTGTGGTTCCGGACTCATGTCGCGAGTATAACACAAGCCGTTCGTCTCACCGGAAGAGCGCCCGTGTGGCCTCCAAACGCAGGAGCGTCGTCTCTTTTCCCAGTGCTGCTGCCACCTCAAAGGCGCCAGGGCTATAGGGCTGGCCAGTAAGAGCGGCACGAAGCGGCCAAAGCAATTGTCCCTGTGAGAGCGCCTCTTTTTTGGCGCATGCCTGAAGTTTTTCTTTCAGTGTTTCTATCGTCCATTCATCCCCAGTAACTTTCTCCAGGGTTTCGACCAGCACTTTGAGAATTTTCGGCAGCAATTCCTTCGTGACTTTCTGTTTTACGTTTGCGAGAAGATCCACATTTACTTTCGGGTCCAGATAGAAGAACGCGAGCATGTCGGGCCCCTCTTTCAGGAACGTGACGCGTTCGTGGACGAGCGCTGCTTTGTCTTTGAAATGCGCATCGTGCGCGGCTTCCGGAAAGCGTTCCGCAGTGAGCATCTGCAGCCGGTCTGCAAATTCCGCAAGCGGGAGTTTGCGGATCCACTGGCCCTGCAGCCAATCCAGCTTGGTCAGGTCGAAGATTGCCCCTGCCTTCTGCACGCGTTCCAGTGAGAAGGCTTCCACGAGCTCCGGGAGCGAGAAGATCTCCTGCTCCGATCCGGAATTCCAGCCGAGGAGCGCGAGAAAGTTGAGCAGGGCTTCGGGCAGGTAGCCTTTGTCGATGTACTCCTCGGCGGCTACGGACTGCTGACGCTTGCTCAATTTCGTCCGGTCTTTATTGAGCAGGAGCGGGACGTGGGCGTACTTCGGCGGTTGCCAGCCCATGTATTCGAACAGCAGGAGGTGCTTGGGCGTGGAGCTGAGCCATTCTTCTCCACGGATGACGATGTCGATGTCCATCAGATGATCATCCACTACGTGCGCGAGGTGGTACGTGGGAAAACCGTCGCTCTTGATGAGCACCTGATCATCCACCGTGTGTCCCTGAAACGTCACCTCGCCGCGGATTTCGTCCGTGTAGGTGAAGGTACGGTCATGCGGGACCAGGAGGCGAAGCACGTGGGCATCGCCGTGCGCCAGTCGTTCTTCCGCTTCATTTTTAGGCAAGTGCGCGCAGTGCCGGTCGTACATAGGAGCCTGTTTGCGGGCCATCTGATCCTCGCGCATCTTCGTCAATCGTTCCGGCGTGCAGAAGCACGGGTAGGCATGGCCGTTCTTCAACAGTTGCTGCGCGAATTTGCGGTAGAGATCCAGCCGTTCCGATTGGATGTACGGTCCCTTCGTGCCTTCCTGCGCGATAATGCCCTTGCGTATCATCACTCCTTCATCCGGATCGATCCCCGCCCAGTGTAGAGTGCGCAGGATATTCTCCACTGCCCCTTCGACACTGCGTCCCTGATCTGTGTCTTCAATGCGCAGGAGAAACCGTCCTTTCGTCTGTCTGGCAAGCAGGTACGCGAAGAGCGCAGTCCGCAGCCCGCCCACATGCAAGAATCCGGTGGGGGAGGGGGCAAAACGGGTACGCACGAGAGGAGGGAAACGGAAAAGAGGAAAGAGGAACGTTTGCGGATCAAAAACCTCACGACGGATATACCCTAGCGTTCTCACTTTCCACTTTCCACTTACATCTTTCCTCTTTCCTCTTTCCTCTTATTTCACCTCCACCGTGAACGTGACCGGTTCCGCGGGCTGCTCGCGCTCGCCGGTTTGTACCTGACTGATGGCGTCCACCACATCCATGCCCTCTGTCACATGGCCGAAGGGTGTGTGCTTACCCACGAGCCACGGCGTGCCATCGGCACGCGTGATGATGAAGAACTGGCTACCGTTGGTATCGGGGCCGCGGTTGGCCATGGCGATCGCTCCGCGTGCGAGAGGGATGGGATTATTCGCCGTTTCGTCTTCAAACGTCGGGCCGAAAACACTCGCTCCCCCCGTTCCGTTTCCGTTGGGATCGCCTCCCTGAATCATGAAATCCTTGATGACACGATGGAAGGTGAGCCCGTTGTAGTAACCGATGCGCGACAGCACGACGAAGTTCGTGACCGTTTTGGGAGCGCTGTCCGCGTCCAGCTCCAGCGTCACATCACCCATGCTCGTGCGCAGGATGACCGTGTGCTTGCCGGTGAGGAGCGTTCCGTCAAAGATGGATTCGATGGTGGGAGGCACGTTTTCGGGAGGAACACCAGATTCCGGAGGAGTCGTCTCTCCAGGGACGGATGGGGTTTCTTCTGCCGGCGTATTCTGCTGCCCGCACCCCACAAGGAGAGCAAGCGCAAAAAGCGGGATGAGGAAGACGTAGTACTTTTTCATAGGACCCGCGGCAGGCTACTCGTCAAAGCCGGTTCAGGCAAGTTGCCGGGCAATGACAACAGCTATTTGTCGAGCTGCCTCCGGTTTGCATAGCGTCCGGATCGCGCTTGCCATCATACGGCGGGAATCCGTTGCCTCGATGAGATGACGCACGGTCGAAGTCAATGACTTCGACAAACGTTCCTGCTCCAACAAAATGCATCCTCCGGACGCAACCGCGGCTTCGGCATTGCGGCGTTGGTGATCGTGCGCAACGCCTTCCAGCGGCACGAGTATGGTCGGCAGGCCGACCGCTGCCAGTTCCATGAGTGTCGTGGCTCCCGCGCGACTGAGTGCGAGATCCGCGGTCGCAAAGAGATGCGGATACTCTTCGGCGGCGAACGGACACTGCCAGTAACCGGGAGGATTGCCGACGACCGTTTCTTTGCCTCTGCCCGTGAGGTGGATGATCTCGCAGCAGTCGAGCAATTCCGGCAGATGGCGCGCCACAGCCCGGTTGATTGCGAGCGCACCCTGGCTGCCGCCCACCACCAGCAGGACCGGGCGCGTGCGTGACAGGCCGGTGATCGTGAGTCCCCGCTGGCGGGAGCCTGCTGTCATGTCCTCTCGAATGGGGATGCCCGTGAAGACGGCTTTGGGGCTTTTGATACTTCCTTCGAAGCCCGTGCAGATCGCCGCCGCCCACCGGCCGACGATCCAGTTGGCCCATCCGCTCACGGTGTCTGATTCATGAAGAACAATGGGAATTCCAAGGCCCCTGGCGGCGAAGCAGACCGGCACGCTCACATATCCTCCTTTACTGAACACGGCTGCAGGTTTCATTTCTTGCAGAATGCGGCGTGCCTTCTGCGTGGCGGAGAAGAAGGCGACGGGAAATCGCCACGAGAGTCGGGGGGCTTCGATGGTGGTGACGGGGAATCCCGCCTGCGTCACGAAAGCAGCATCCTCCGGCCGCGTACTGACGATGAAATGCGCTTCCGCGTCCGGCCGGAGTGTGCGGAGCGCCTTCGCCACCGCGATGCCTGGGGCGATGTGCCCGAGTGAACCTCCGCCGGTGAACAGCACACGTTGAGGGGACATGATGGTTCCGGGTCTTGCATCATACAGTGCGCTTTCCTTCATGCGCGCGAGAAAGAGGAGGTTCTTTTCTCCGTTCTCCGTGCGGACGCAGCGGCCTGCGTGGAATGCATGGAAATATTGAGCAGGACGCCGACAGCGATGAGGAGAGAGAAGAGAGAGGAGCCGCCGTAACTGATGAAGGGAAGGGTGATGCCGGTGAGCGGGAAGAGTGACAGGTTGACGGCGATATTGAGTATCGTCTGAAAAGCGATCCACGTCGTGATGCCTGTGGCGACGAGAAAACCGAAGCGATCCGGCGCCTCACGCGCGATTTTGTACCCGCGCCAGATGAAGATGCCGAACATCGACACGATGATGAGCAGGCGAAAGAAGCCGAGCTCCTCCGCCATGGCGGCGAAGATCGTGTCTGCCTGCACCTCAGGCAGGTAACCGAATTTCTGCACGGATTTTCCGTAGCCGACGCCGAATGCTCCTCCGCTGCCGATGGCGATGAGCGCCTGCTTGATTTGAAAGCCTATGGTTTCGGAAATCGAGGGATCGGAGGGCGAGAGAAAGGCGCGGAAGCGATTACGGATGTAATCCTTCTGCAGAATGAGAGGCAGCCCGAGGATCCCCGCCATCGTGCCGCCCAGGATCACGTGCCCGATGTTGCCGCCTGCCACGAAGAACATGACGACCGCGATGGAAGTGAGCACGAGAAACGATCCCAGGTCCGGCTGAATCGCGACCAGAATCGTGCTCAAGCTCAGGAGTGTGGCGAAAGGGACGAATCCCTCTTTCCACGTGCCGATGAGCTGTTCGCGTTTCTGCAGCCACAGAGCGAGGTAGAAAATGAGCGTCAGCTTGAGCAGTTCCGATGGCTGCATTGAGAAGAACCCCAACCGGAGCCAGCTCTGCGATGTTCCCCACTCCGCTCCGAGTCCCGGAATGAAGAGGGCGACGAGGAGCAGGAGCGTTGCCCCGAAGAGCGGGAAGGCAAGCTTTCGCCACAGGTTATAGGGGATGAGCATGGTGAATCCCATCGCGCCAAAGCCGAAGAACACGTGGCGGAAACTCCGCCAGAGGTAGAAGGAATTGCTCGGCGCATCCCGCAGGCCCTGTGAGACAAGGCGTTGCGTGATCTGGTAACTCTCGAACACGCTCACGCTCGAAATCATGGCGAGCCCGAACAGCGTCAACACGACCGTAATGCCAAGCAGAAGAAAGTCCGTGCGGCGGAACATGAGGTCGAAAGCATAGCATGGGATGACGACCATTACTCTCTCCATCCTTCGGTAGGGTCATGGCATGCCGTGACCCTACGCTGTTGAGTTTTATTTCTACGTCGCTTATTCAGGGCGAACTGAAGACCGCCTAGGCATGCTTTTTGATATTTGCCGGTCGTTGGTTTCTTATTGCTTTCCTCATTCCCCGTAAGAAAGCCCGCTGGTGTTTTCCGCTCATGGTCGGCAGGAGTGATCGCGCACGGAGTGCCATGCGCCTGACCACAGAAATTTTCTTTCGAAAATCGGGAACCTTCTGTGCGAACAGGACGAGCGACTGCCCCAGCGTTTCCATCCGCGCGAGGGACTGTTCCAATGTCATGTGATGGTGGTGCAGGGCCTTGGCATCCGGCTCGTAGTACAGGCGGATTCCCGTCTGCTTCATCCGGAACCCCCATTCGATGTCCTCCCAACCGTAGAGTGTCATATCCTCGCGGAAGCGGAACTGACGCGCGATGTCCGTTGGCACACTGATATTGCTCGTATAGGTGAAGTGTTCCTGAATTTTGGTTGGAAGGAACGCATGCGCGTATTGCGCGATCTGCGGATACCCGAACTGCCAGCCACTCCGCTCGAGCCAGCGCATGACCGGGGTGATTTCCACGACCGGGTCCCATGTGACGAAGCCGAGAACGGCGGTTTGCGTATTGTCAGGCAGCCCTCTATCCCCCGCCCCCTTTCTCCCGCCGGGAGAAAGGGGAGTTTTCTCTTTTGTGAGACCGGCATGCGCGGCGAGGTTTTTTTCACAGGCATCCGGTTCCAGAAGAATGTCATCGCCGATGAAGAGGACAAATGGCGCGTGCGCGTGTTTCACACCGAAGTTCCGCGCGACCCCCTGCTGGGATTTGGGAATCTCGAGATAGGTGATAGGGGGGAGGAGGAAGGAGGAAGGATCCTTGAAGAGAGCTGCCGTTTCGGGATCCGGGCCGTCGCTCACCACGATCACTTGGAGCTCATCCGCGATGGTTTGCCGCTCCAAGCACTGCAAGCAGAGGCGGAGAATCTGCGGTCTCCTGAACGTTGGAATGACAATGGAAAGGGAAGGCATAGTCACAGCGTACAGCTTATAACTTTTGGCTGAGAGCTTTTAGCGGTATTCTTGGCTCTCTCATGCGTATTCTCTTCGTCGATCTGGCCAGCCATCACGGTCTTTTGGCCTGCGTGGAGGATCAGACAGTCCGGGCGTTCGAACCGGTTGATCACCGCATCGGCGACCACGAGCTGATTCCGCTTTTTGAGAAGACACTCGATGCGGCCGGATGGAAAACGAATGATCTCACGCATGTCGCCTGCGTCGTCGGACCGGGCGGTTTCATGAGTTTGCGGGTGGCAGTGGCGTTCGCCAACACGTTGATCCATCAGTTGAAGATTCCGGGCGCGGGGATTCATCTCAGTGATGTGTACGCGGCGCGCGTTTCTTCGCCAGATGTTCTCTGGCTCCATTCCACGAAGAAGAACGAACTTTTTGTGCGTGGGTTTGGTTCCTTTGATTCATTCTGGCCAAAAGCGACGCATATCACGATGGAGGAGTTTTTGGAAAAGCTATCCTCCGCCCTGTCCCTCCGGGACATCCCTCCTCCGGAGGAGGAGGGTAGAAGGAGAACGCATTTTTGGGTTGGCGAACTGATTCCCGAACACGAGGCGCTGCTCCAGGAGAAAAAGCTCCAGTCGGCTGCCCTGCGCCCTCTCACAGATGTCCTACCCGCGTTTCTCCAGAGGCAAACATTCGCCGACCAACTCCTCGAGCCGTGGTATGGACGGGGGTGGTAACCCAGTCTGATCCGCAGATGTCGCTGAAGCGCAGAAAACCATTCCTTTCCTTTAGAAGATCGCCTTTTCTCTGCTATTCTCCACGCTCGAACATGGGTGTCATCGATTTTCTCAACAAGTTCCTCGGCGATCCCAACGAGAAGGAGCTAAAAAAGCTCCGTCCCATCGTCGAACTTGTGAAGAAGCAGTGCGAGCATGATGCCATCCGCTCCCTCACGCTTGAGGCGCTCCCCCAAAAGACGCAGGAATTGAAGGACCGCATTGCCAAGGGCGAAACACTCGATGCGCTGCTGCCCGAGGCATTCGCCACCGTCATCCGCGCGTGCGAACTTCTGAAGGCATCAGGTACGTCGCTCACCATCGGCAAGCAGACCTTCGTCTGGGACATGGTGCCCTTCGACGTGCAGATTCTGGGCGGCATCGTGCTGCATCAGGGCAATATTTCCGAGATGAAGACGGGAGAAGGAAAAACGCTCGTGTGCACCCTGCCGGTGTACCTCAATGCCCTGGAAGGAAAAGGCGTGCATGTGGTCACGGTCAACGACTACCTGGCAAAACGCGACGCCGCGTGGATGGGCATGCTGTACGAAGCGCTCGGCCTCACCGTTGGCACCATTGTCCACGAGAGGACGAACGATGAGCGCAAAGCGGCCTACGCCTGCGACGTCACGTATGGGACCAACAATGAATTCGGCTTCGACTACCTGCGCGATAACATGGTGACATCGCTGGGTCGCCAGGTGCAGCGTGGGCTCCACTACGCGATCGTGGATGAAGTCGACTCCATTTTGATCGACGAGGCGCGCACGCCGCTCATCATCAGCCAGCCCGCCGAAGAATCCACCGACAAGTATCGCCAGTACTCCATGCTGGTCGGGCAACTCGAAGAGAACACCCACTACAACAAAGACGAAAAGCAGAAAACAGCCGTCCTCACCGAGGAGGGTGTGAAGAAGATGGAACAGCTGCTCGGGCTTGAGAACATCTACACCGAAAAGGGTTTTGCAGAAGTGCATCACATCGAGCAGGCGCTGCGGGCGCATGCCATGTACCAGCGGGATGTGGATTACGTGGTCAAAGAAGGCGAGATCATCATTGTCGACGAATTCACCGGACGTCTGATGGAGGGTCGCCGCTACAGTCACGGACTTCACCAGGCCATCGAGGCGAAAGAGAACGTGGAGGTACAGCGCGAATCGAAGACCCTCGCCACCATTACCTTTCAGAACTACTTCCGCCTCTTCAAAAAACTCGCCGGCATGACGGGTACAGCCAAGACCGAGGAGGAGGAATTCGAAACCATCTACAAACTGCGGGTGATCATCATTCCGACCAATAAGCCTCTCGTTCGCGAAGACAAACCGGATGCCATCTATCGCACGGTTGAGGCGAAATTCAGGGCCGTCGCCAAAATCGCTCAGGAGAAGTACGCGAAGGGGCAGCCGATTCTCATCGGCACCACGTCCATCGAAAAATCGGAGGCGATGAGCGCGCTTCTGGAGCAGGAGAAGGTTCCACATCAGGTGCTCAATGCCAAGCACCACGAGAAGGAGGCGGACATCGTGGCGCAGGCGGGCCAGAAAGGAGCCGTCACCATCGCGACGAACATGGCGGGTCGCGGAACCGATATCAAACTTGGTGCGGGCGTGGCGGATGCGGGAGGACTCTGCATTCTCGGTACCGAGCGGCACGAGGCGCGGCGCATCGACAACCAGTTGCGCGGCCGCTCCGGCCGTCAGGGTGATCAGGGAGAGAGCCAATTCTTCGTTTCCATGGAAGATGACCTCATGCGCTTATTCGGCGGTGACCGCCTGAAATCCATGATGGAACGCCTCAAGGTTCCCGACGATGTCCCTCTCGAAAACGGCATGGTGTCGCGCTCTATCGAGGGCGCGCAGAAGAAAGTGGAAGGTCACAACTTCGACATCCGCCGCCACGTGGTGCAGTACGACGATGTAATGAACAAACATCGCCAGATCATCTACGAGCGCCGACAGAAGATTCTGATGCGCCTTGCCGAAGCCGACAATGTTATCGAGGAAGCGGTGGAAGCCCAGCCTCTACACAAAGACATTCTCGCGGCGATTGCACAAGAAATGCAGGCCCTCACCGCCATCCATGCGTCCGGCATCGATCCCACCGAGTGGAACGTGAAAGAAATCGCAGAGAATCTTGCGGCGCTGCATCCGGCATTCGTCGAAGTCGCGACAGAGCAGAAATTACGCTCCTTCTCCACCACCGAGGAACTGACGACGGCTCTGGTACAGCTTGTGCAGGCGTTCTACGAGGCCAAGTGCAAAGAAGAGCAGCCGGCAACCGTTGCACAGGCGGAGCGCATCATCACCCTGCGATCCATCGACACGCACTGGATGGATCACATCGATGACATGTCGCATTTGCGCGAGCAGGTGGCGTTCGCCGGCTATGCGCAGCGCGATCCGCTGATTGAGTACAAGGATCAGGGATTTAGGCGGTTCAGCGCACTCATTGCTACCATCGATTCCACGATCGTCCGCACGCTGCTGCAGGTCGACTTCGCGCAGTTCGCGGCGCGCGTTGTGCTGGAGGAACGGCAGGAAGAGCTTCAGAATCTGCAAACCAATGCGGACCAGATTGCGCAGGAGCTGGAGAAGACGGGGGTGGGGCAGGTGGAAGGTGGAAAGCGGAAGGTGGAAAGCGGAGGTGCCGCTCTCATTTCGAACCAGCCGGGAGCTCCTGCAAAGCCGGTTGCCGCTCAAAAAGCTCTGAAGGTGGATCACGTGGGCCGCAACGATCCGTGCCCCTGTGGATCGGGGAAGAAATACAAGAAGTGCCACGGGAAGAATATGTGATGTATTATTGCTCTCGCCATGTCAACACTTATCGTCTACGCAGGAAATACCCTGAAGCGGGAAGATTACATGAATGACGGAATGCGTGCCGAGAAGCTGCGCACCGTTGAGCAAATTGTTGTGGGGAAGCACATCGCCGGGATTCGTATCGATGCTCGCCTGGATGCTACATGCTGTCTCTTTGTAAGAGGCAGTGAGGAGGGATTACGCGCGCTCCAAACAGCTCTGGAGGACGATACCATTGATTCGAAACTGGACGATGGACGGCCGACGATCTGGGCGGCAGGAGGCAGAGCAGGAACAGAGATATAGTGCTATTGTGGCTTCCCATGCCCCGCCCGCACTCCATCGTCGGTCATGACACGATCCGATCGGAACTGGAGCGGGACCTGGTGACCGGGAACGTATCGCATGCCTACCTCTTCGCGGGACCGCGGCACCTTGGCAAGATGACATTGGCGCGGTGGTTTGCGACGGAACTTCTGTCCGTGGGATACCCCGAAGAAGCGTTCGAGCGCATTGAGCACGACTGCGGCAAGATGACACACCCCGATCTTTTCGTTTTGGACCAGCTCTGGATCGCCGATCAGTGCGAGGATTGGGCGGTGATCGCGCAGACCTCCAATGCGCCGCAGCAGGTGCGCGAGAAGAAGGGCGTGAAAACCGATACCATCGGTATCGACGACATCCGCTCGCTTCAGGAACGTTTGCAGGAGACGGCTTCGGGGCAGTATCGCTGCTGCATCATCCGGTCGGCCGAGCGGCTGCAGACCGAAGCGGCCAATGCCCTCCTCAAGATTCTGGAAGAGCCTCCCGCCCCCCTCGTCTTCATCTTTACGACGCAGGCGCTCTCTTCGCTTCCATCGACCATCGTCTCGCGCATGCGTCTCATCCGCTTCCAGCCGCTCTCCCATCGCGAGTTGCATTCGCTCCTCAAGGGCGTGGAAGAAGAAGACCGGCAATTCATCCTGCACCTTGCGCAGGGTGCGCCCGGCATCGCACAGGAACTCAAGGAAGATCCCGAGGCATTGCGTCGGCACCGGATCATGCATTCCAGTGCGCTCTCGTTCTGGCGGACGAAGTCCCTCAAGGAACGGCTGCAGATTCTCAACCCGTTCCTCGAGCGGGGAGAGGAAGCGGATCAACTGCTCCTCCACCTTGCGCTCGCACTCCGCGAACATTCCTCCTCATCGCAGGCATGGGTGCATGCCCTGCACGAACTTGCCGCGGGGCTGAAAACCAATGCCCATCGCGGACTTCTGGCGCAGCGTTTCGCGCTCCGTGTTTCTTAAAGGAAGCAGCATTCTCCCTATTTCCTGCCTTGCCGGTCTCTGCGTCTGATGCTAGCCTCCTTCGCCGCATCCTGCGGCATCTTCCATGGTGTATGTGTATGTCCTCTTCGGCTCACTCTTCGGCATTTGCCTGATTCTGGGCGGGCGCGTGCTCGTCCGGCACCACGCGGTCCGGCGCTTCGTGCGCGGGATCTGTCAGCGCACCGAATCTGCGGGCGAGCGCGGAGCCGTGATTCTGGAAGAGACCGTCATCGAAAAGCCGCGCAAGAGTCCGCGCGTCTCGGCGATTGAGATGCAGCAGGTCCGTTCCCTCACGCGTGACGCGGAGAAAGCCGTGGCGCAGAGCAAGTTCGACGAGGCCGAGCGGCTCTTCATTCAGGCGCTCACCATCAACCCCCAGGCATTCGACGTGCAGGCCCAGTTGGCCAAGCTCTACCTGCTCACGGACCGGGACCACAAAGCGGAGGCCATGTACCGCGAACTCCTGCAGCACCGCGATGATGTTTCGTACTTCGCCAATCTCGGGCTGGCGTACTACCGGCAGAACAAGTTTGTGGAAGCCTGTCACTCGTACCAGGAAGCACTCAATCGCGATCCCAAGTCTCCCGATCGCAGTGCGGCTCTCGGCCGTGCGTGCATTGCCGCGCAGCGCTTCGAAGAAGCGGCGCCCCTGCTCGAGAAAGCAGTTGTGCGACTCAACCGTGATACCGCGCTCCTCCACCTGCTCGCGGAGTGCTACCTGCAGCTGGGGCACGCCGACAAGGCCGAGGAGGTGTACCGTCGCATCAACCGTCTGGAGCCATACGACGAGTCGGTGAAAAAGAAAATCTCCGCATTGGCGCGGATCTGAGCAATGTTGCCATTGCTTGCGATCTTCCCCGCGTCTATTGTGAGAGTGATGGGTACTGGCGCTCAACAGCCAACAGAACGCGTCACTCCTTCAGAGGTCCGTAGGAGTGGCCTTGGTCACCTGGATAGTGGTTGTGATCTCGTTGAATTGCACCGGCGAGCCTTTGGCTGTGATCCTGATTTAAGTCACAACATGGCTCATTCCATGGGAGAGCAGCTACGAAAAGCACTCGGGATTCCTCCGAAGAAGAAGGACCGGTAATAGTCCAGATCATTCAACCCTCTACTTCCACCGTCACGTCCCCTTTGACCGTGGCCTGGCAGCCCAGCCGCTCATCGCCGCTCATGCCCATGGCTTCTTCGCGATCGTTGGGGGGACTCAAGTTCTCAGCGCCCTTGCGCGCATGGCACTTGCAGGTCATGCAGAAGCCGTTGCCTCCGCAGGCACTTTCCATGGGGATGCCGTTGGCCTGCGCCGCCTGCAGGACCGTGTCCCCGGCATTGGCCTCCACTGTTTTTTCCTGACCGTTTACGATAAAAGTGATTTTGGGCATGAATCAAATGTAGAATGTGTGCCGTAAAATGTAAAATTATTTTCCATGAAGCGTCGCCCCTTCCTCTCCATCTGCAATCTGCACGTCTCTGTTGCCCAGAAGACAGTGGTACGTGGATTGACACTGGACGTGCGTCCCGGAGAGCTCCATGTGATCATGGGTCCGAATGGCGCGGGCAAATCTTCCTTTGTGCATGCGCTCATGGGGCATCCCTCCCTTCGGGTCACGCAGGGGACCGTTCGGTTCGCCGGCAAAGATCTGCTCTCCCTCCCGCCTCACGAGCGTGCCAGGGCAGGATTGTTTCTGGCATTTCAGCACCCGCGGGAAATCGCCGGAGTGAGCGTGCGGGATTTTTTGTATGCCGCCCTCACGGCACAGCAGAAGAATTTTTCTCCGCTGGAATTCCACGATCGTTTGACGAGAGAAATGACGCTCCTCAACATTGAGCGTGCATGGGAGGATCGCGCGGTCCATCACGGTTTTTCTGGCGGGGAGAAGAAGAAGCTCGAGATCCTGCAACTCCTCGTTCTGGAACCGCAGCTGGCCCTACTGGATGAAACGGACTCGGGACTCGATCTCGATGCGCTCAACGTGGTTGCAGACGGACTGAGGCAACTGCGCAAGCGTCATCCGTCATTCGCAGCCGTCCTCGTGACGCACAACATCCGTTTCCTCTCCATCCTCAAGCCCGATCATGTGCACGTCATGCTTGCCGGGCAGATCACCGAGAGCGGGGGAGCCGCCCTGGTCCGCAGGCTGGAGAAACACGGTTTTCATAAGACAGCCACGACGCGCCCGTAATGCGTTCATGGCTCGTGGATGGGATAGGGGTCCATATCCTTCGCGGGACAAGTCTGCTATCATGAGGACTCTTTCCCCCTCTGTACATATGGATAATTCATGTTGTTCCAGTAAGCCGGCCTGCTGGGTGGGCATTCTGCTCGTCCTCGTCGCCGGCGGGTTCTACCTCACCGGGAAGGTCATCGAGCAGAAAGACTTTTCACCGATGACGATCTCCGTCGAAGGAACGGGCAAAGCCTCCGCAGTCCCCGATATCGCCGCCGTGAGCTTCGGCGTGCAGACCGGCCGGCAGACGACGGCGCAGCAGGCCATGAAGATCTTGACCGCGAAAATGACGGATGTCGTGGCGGCCGTGAAGGCGCAGGGCATCGAAGAGAAAGACATCACCACGAATTCCCTCTCGTTGCAGCCGGAATACGACTGGAGCGAAGGCCGGCAGATCGCACGCGGGTTCCAGGCCACGCAGACGTTGTACGTCAAGGTGCGTGATCTCGATAAGATCGGGGACCTGCTCGCCGCCGTGACGGGCGAAGGAGTGAATCAGATTGGCGGCGTGGAGTTCACCATGGATGATCCCGAGGTTCTGCAGGCCGCGGCACGCGAGAAGGCGATTATCAAGGCCGAAGCCAAGGCGAAGCTGCTGGCGGATCAGCTGGGTAAGAGTATCAAGCGTCTGAAGGGCTTCTCCGAAGGCGGCGGCTATATCCCTCCCACACCGTACGCCAAGGCGAATATCGCGCTGGACAGGGCTGGAGGGGCTGTCATGGAATCCGTTCAGATCCCGACCGGCGAACAGGAGGTCTCCGTCTCCGTCTCCCTGGTCTACGAACTGCAGTAAGGACGTTCTCTTTTGTCTTCAACGGGCGTACGGATCGGAAAACCGGTCTGCACGTCCGTTTTTTATTCCCGAATGTCGTGCATTCATCCGAGCAATCGCGCGATATCCTTGTGCAGAGCGACCAGCAGGCTGCCCACCGTGATGAGGAGTAAACCGAGCAGGATCGGCAGATCCCATTTTTCCCGTGCCACCACCGTGTTGAAGAGGAGCGCGGCAACTGGGGCCGCGGCGATCCAGAGCGCAATCACCACAAGAAAATTGCCGAAGGCGCGGTTGCCCCACTGAAAACCGATCCCGTAGAGCATGTTGATGATCACGGGGATCCAGATGAACGCGATCAGGGTGATCAGGAGTCCGATCAACGGTGAAGAGTACGCAAGGCCGAATGCAGAACCCCGGGCGGGTATTCTGCCCAGAAAGTACCCGTACCAGGTGATGATGAGTTGCGCGCAGAGGAATGCGAGCAGGACAAGAAGTTTCAGCATGGTCACAGCCTACCACGCTTTGCATGCGGCACGTGATCCATCACCACTACTGATCGTCCTTGTCTTCCTCCTGCTCATCACACGTGCAGGCATTCTCTTCGCATTGGCACCCGCCGCACAGCTCGCAGATCGGTTCACTGCAGATTTCGCATGTCGTTTCTTCCATGAGAGGAAAGAGGGGAGAAGAGAAAACATTCTCTCTCCATTCATACGCCGCATGCAAGAGGAGGTAGATCTTGGCTACTCGAAGCGCATCGCCTCAATGGGACTCAATTTGGCCGCACGCAGTGCCGGGTAGAGCCCGAAGATGAGGCCCGTACCCACGGCCATGCCGAGTGCGAGTGCCACGGAGCCGACGGTGAGGGCGAACGAGAGGCTCCCCAGAAACTTCGCCGCAAGGCGGGTGAGCAGGAAACCGAAGAAACCGCCGCCCACGATACCGATGATTCCTCCGAGCAGCGTGAGAGCCACCGCTTCGATGAGGAATTGCAGGAGAATATCTTTTCGCCGCGCCCCCACTGCCTTGCGCAGGCCGATTTCCTTGGTGCGCTCTGACACAGACACCAGCATGATGTTCATGATGCCGATGCCGCCCACGACGAGTGAGATGCCGGCAATGAGACCGAGGAAGATCGTGATGGAGAGGGTGACCGTGCCGACGATATCCATCGCCTGTTCGAAGGAGCGCGCGATGAAATCATCTTTGTCGGGATCATTTCCGGGATTATCCAGATCATGACGCTGGCGGAGCAGTGATTTGATGTCTTCCTCTGCCAGTTCGACGTTCCCGGATGCCTGCAGAGAAATGTAATCCACGTACTGTCCTTTGCTCGTCATCGTCTTCGCCACGGTGTATGGGACGTAAATCATGCGATCCATCTGCGTGCCCATCATTCCCCCGAGTCCCTTGAGAACGCCGACGACGGTGAATTTTTGCTCCCCCACACTGATGCGCTTGCCCAGGGGGTCGGCATTGCCGAACAGGTTCTCGGCAATTTTCGGTCCGATGACCGCCACATTCTGCCCTCCTTTCAGGTCGCCATCCGTCAACAGTCGCCCCTGTTCAACCTTCAGCGACCAGTTCGAGAAAATTTCCTTGGATGTCCCGAGCACCATGGGAGTCTCTTCCTCCGAGCCGTATTTCACTTGCTGGGCAATGAATATTGCCTTCGCGACATTCTGCACCGTGGAGAGTTTGCCGAGGGCTTCGGCATCCGCTTCGGTGAGCGTGTTCATGCCTTTGCCGATCTGCTCCATGCCTTTGGGCTGGACTTCAAATGTTTTGCCGCTGAAGGTACTCACCTGATCCAGGATGTATCGTTCGAACGTCGCGCCGACCGAGACCATCAGCACGACCGATCCCACGCCGATGATGACGCCGAGCGTCGTTAAGAGCGACCGCGAGAGGTTTCGCGTGAGTCCTTCAGTGGCCGATCGCAGGGTGTCGGAGAGGAGCATTTCAGTGAACGCAGAATGGAGGATGGTGAGGAAAGAGCTTGCAGATGTGAGAAAAACAGTGCTTCATTTTGGATTATTCATAGCGAAGAGCTTCCATGGGATTCAGTGCAGCGGCCTTGCGGGCCGGGTAAATGCCGAAGATGAGTCCCGTGCCTGCGGCCATGAGCAGAGCGGCGATCATGGCGGTGATGTTGACGGCGAAGATGTAGCGTTCCAGGAACTTGCGGGCGATGCCGACAATGAGGGCGTTCAGACCCAAGCCCAGGAGCAGGCCGATGATGCCGCCGATGATGGTCAGGACGATGGCCTCGATGAGGAATTGCATCAGGATGTCTCCGCGCCGCGCGCCGAGCGCTTTTCTGAGGCCGATTTCACGCGTCCGCTCCGTGACGGCCACCAGCATGATGTTCATGATGCCGATGCCGCCGACCACCAAAGAAATTACTGCAATCAACGTGATGAATGCCGTCAGACTAAAAGAGACTGTGCCGAGGATTTCCTGCGCCTGTTCGGAACTACGGACCAGAAAATCATCGTTGTCCGTCTCGATGCCGGTGGCGGGAGGCACGATGGTATGACGCCGCCGCAGCAGGAACAGGATGTCATTCATGGCGTCCGCCGGATCGCCGGTCGCCGAGGTGGTAACCATATTCACGTAGGATTGCCGTGTCGTGACCCGTGCCGTTTCGAACGGGACGATGATGCGTTCATCCATATTCTGGAAGAACTGCGAGCCCTTCGGTTCCAATACGCCGATGACCGTGTACTTCTGGTTTCCGATACCGATACGTTTGCCGATGGGGCTGGAGTTCCCGAACAGGTCGCGCGCGGTATCGGGTCCGAGTACGGCAACTTGGCGTCCATCGAGCTCATCCTGTTCATCGTGCAGCCGTCCCTCGGTCGCGACCACTGGCTGGTTGATGTAGGCATCGGGTGTCATCCCGCTCACCGACGCATCGGATTCCTCGGTGCCGTACGAGACTTTTCCTTCCATGAAGATGATGGGAGTGACATGCGCAATCGTGTTGAGACGGCGGAGGGCGTCAACGTCGCTGATGGTAATGCTGTCGAAATCAGGGTTGAGAAACGATCCTCCTTCCTCCGGTCCGTTCTTTCCTGGCCAGATGGCGACGGTTTTGGGGCCCAGCGCGCTGATCTGGCCCAGAATGACGCTCTGCATGCTCTCGCCCACACTCGTCATGAGCACGACTGCCCCCACGCCGATGATGATGCCGAGCATCGTGAGGAGCGAGCGGACTCTATTGCCCCTCACTGCCTTGAGCGCGATGGTGACGGTATCGCGGAGTTGCATGCGGCGGCGTTATTTAAGTTCTTTCAGGTTCTTTGCGATGCGACGCTCAAACGCATGGTCATCCGCAACAATGCGGCCATCCATAATACGGATGATGCGCGCGGCGTGTTCCGCCGTCGTTTTCTCGTGCGTCACCAGGATGATCGTGTGCCCCTCCTCGTGCAGATTCTGCAGGATTTCCATCACGTGTTTGCCTGCGGCGGAATCGAGGTTGCCTGTCGGTTCATCCGCGAAGATGACCCCCGGTTCCGTGACGAGCGCGCGCGCGATCGCCACGCGTTGCTGCTGCCCGCCGGAGAGCTGATTACTGAGGTAGGTTGCGCGATCCGTCAGCCCCACGGCCTTGATGGCCTTCATGACCTTTTCACGCCGCTCCGCCGACTTTGTTGCGCTGTGGTACAACAGGGGCAGCGTGACATTATCGATGACCGATGTTCTCGGGAGAAGGTTGAAGGACTGAAAGACGAAGCTGACGCTCGAGGAGCGGATGCGTGCGAGTTCGTCCTCACTCTTCTCCTCCGTCGATTCGCCCCGAAAGTCGTAGTGGCCGGACGTTGGCACATCCAGAAATCCCAGAATGTGCATGAGTGTGGATTTGCCGGAACCGGAGGGTCCCATGATCGCCACGAATTCCCCGGCATCAATGCGCAGATTGATATCGAAGAGCACGGGCGTTTCCACCTGCTCATTGAAGTACGACTTGTGCAGGTTTCTCGTTTCGATCAGCGGTGCGGATTCTTTTTTCGTCATGGTGCTGAGGTGCATGTGAAACTTATTGTTTGATGAGGACGACCACGGTCTCGCCCTCGGCGAGTCCGCTGCTGATCTCGGCATCCGTGTCGGATTCCATGCCGACGGTGACGGGTTTCTCGGTCATTGTGCCGTTTTCCAGTGTGCGGATGATTTTGCCCTGGCCGTTCTTTTCCAGAATAGAGCGCACGGGGGCGAGGAGCACATCTTTGCGTTCGCCGGTGACGATCTCGGCATCCCCTGTCATGCCGATTTTAAATTCATCATGCGGATGCACGAAGCCCAGACTCACGCGGTACTTTGAAACGCCGTCGATCTTGGTGGGCCCGGGTTCGACCGACATGACCCGGAGCGCGTAGTTCACTCCCGGGAAGGCATCGAGTTCGATGGAGCCGCTCTGCGACAGCTGGACCTTGGGGATATCCACTTCCGACAGGAACATTTCGACGTGGAAGGGGGAGGTGCCCAGCATGGTGATGGAGTGGCTGATGTTATCCGCATCACCGGTGAATTCTCCCTCCTTGAAGTCCACTTTCGTGATGACGCCGTCCGACGGGGCGCGGATGATCGTATCCTCCAGTTTTGCCTTTGCACGGGCGACGCTGGCCCCTGCGGAATTCATGTTCGCGCGCGCGGCGGCGAGCTGCGTCTCACGCGGGCCGGCTTTCGAGAGTGCCAGCTGCGCCTCTTGCGTGCGCAATGCGGTTTCGTAGGTGGCGATGGCTGATTCCGCTGCCTGCTTGCTCGCTTTGGCGGCGGCATACGTATTCTCCTCGGTCGTGATGCTGGTCGCGTAGTCCGCCGATGCGTCCCGCAGACTCTTCATCGCCGTATTAATGGCGCTGAGGGCGGCTTGCGTGTTGGCTCTCTCCGTGGCGAGGGTGGACTTGTGCGCCTCGCGCGTTGCCGTATCGAATGCCGTCGTGATCGGCAGGTCCGAGATGAGCGCGTACGCCTCCTGCAGAACGTTGCCGACCTGCATGATGACCGTCGTGGACTGCTGCAGGGAGGCAAGGGAAGCCTCGTATGTCGAGAACCCCGAGCAGCTGAAGGTATTGAGCGTCGTCTGCGCCGATGTCCAGTTGAGCCGGAAGATCGACCAGGATGTGGTGCGATACTGCTTGGCCATGTCGGAGATCACGGAGCTTACGAAGACATCGTCGAGCGTCATCAGCGAGGTTTTTGCAATGGATATCTGTTGAGCGCAGGCACTCGAGGACGTGACGAGATATCCGGCAAGGTTGACGGCAGCTTCCGCCCTGATCGCCCTCAATTTATCCTCAGATGTGCGCAACTTCTCCTCGGCGCTCAGGAGGTCCGCTTGTGCGGCATCGAGAGCGGCGCGTTTATTGGCAACCTCAGCTTCGGCGATGGCGAGATCCTCCGGGCGCGTGCCCTCCGCCAGTTCCTGATAATTCGCCTGTGCCTGACGGTACTGAGCGGAGGCGGCAGCCAGATCCGCGCCATACGATTCATTGCGCAGTTTTGCCAATTCCTGCCCGGCAGTCACTTTGTCGCCCTCTTTCACCAGGACGCGGGCGACGATGCCCGTCAGGGGGAACTTCATATTCACGTCGCGGTCCGAGGTGATGGTGCCCACCGCCTCGACTTTCTGGACCAGATCACCGCGCTTTACGGTTTCCGTGATCATTTCGGGCTGCACCGGCGAGAAGATGTACCACAGCAGGAGCCCGAACAGCAGGGCGAACACCGAAAGCACGGCTGACCAGATCGGGTGCCGCAGGGCAAAGGATTTGAGCGATGCCCAGATGTGCCGCAGGAGGGGGAGGGGGGTCCACATAGGTTCGTCTAATGATTATACCACAAAACAATATGTTTGTTTTGCATTTTCCCGGGATTTTATGATGGAAAGTGTGCTTTCCATCCTTTCCAGCTATTGGCAGATTCGTTAAAAAGAATGCTTTTTTACGCGTTTTGTCTCGGGGGTTCTCCCCTCTGTCTCCGTCCCGTAGACTCCCCTGTACTCCATGTCCCGTTCATCCAGGCCACGTGCGGCACTGCAGATCCCCAACGCCACTCCCTACACGCAGGGACTGGAACGTGGAATCTCGGAAGAGCTCGTGCGCCGGATCAGTGCGGAGAAAGGGGAACCGCAGTGGATGCTTCAGCATCGGCTGCAGAGTTTACGCATCTTCCAAAAATTCACGCTTCCCACGTGGGGACCGGATCTCTCGGGACTCGATCTTCAGGAGATCCTCTTCTACGCCAGCCCCGGCGTTCCGCCGACCGATGACTGGACACAGATCCCCGAGGATATCCGCCTCGTCTACGAACGCCTGGGGATTCCGCAGGCGGAGTATGCCATGCTGGGAGGAGCGGGGGCGCAGTACGAGAGCGATGTTATCTACCATCGGCTCAAGGAGGAGTGGGCGGAACGCGGCGTGATTTTCCTCGACATGGATGAGGCGGTGCAGATGTACCCCGATCTTGTGCGTTCCACGTTCATGCAGTGCGTGCGGCCGACGGATCATGCGTTCGCCGCGCTGCACGGGGCTGTGTGGAGTGGTGGGACATTCCTCTACGTGCCGGCGGGTGTGACTGTTGTTGAACCGCTGCAGTCCTACTTCCGCATGAACGCGCGAGGGATGGGACAGTTCGAGCACACGCTCCTCATTCTCGAAGAGGGGGCGCAAGCACACTATATCGAAGGGTGCTCGGCGCCAAAGTATGTGAGTCCCTCACTGCATGCGGGATGTGTGGAGGTGTTCGTGAAGCCGGGCGCGCGGATGCGCTACTCCTCCGTCGAGAACTGGAGCCTGAATACGTTCAACCTGAATACGAAGCGCGCGATCGTCGAGCGTGAGGCGACCATGGAGTGGGTGGGCGGCAATCTGGGCAGCGGTGTCACCATGCTGTATCCGTGTTCGATCCTCAAGGGTGAAGGCGCGCGCTGCGAGCAC
>CAZVLZ010000003.1:0-5040 GCA_964628345.1 uncultured Candidatus Peribacteria bacterium
CGGTAGACAGCGACTGCACAGGAACAGACACCTGCCAGAACGGCATCTGCCGGCCCGTGTACCAGTGCTCCGACGGCATCGACAACGATCAGGATGGTGCCACGGACTACCCGAGTGACTTCGGATGCTCCTCGCCCACGGACAACGATGAATCCAATCCCAAGGCCCAGTGTCAGGATGGAATCGATAACGACGGAGACAGTCTGACGGACTATCCGAATGATCCTGGATGTTCCAGCAAGCAGGACAATGACGAGCACAACATCTGCCCGGCAGCCACGCAGACCTCAACCTGCCACTGCTCGGTAGACAGCGACTGCACAGGAACAGACACCTGCCAGAACGGCATCTGCCGGCCGCAAACCGCAGATCTCTTCATCACGAAAGTTGCACAGGAGACCACCATTACTGCCGGCACGGTCCTGCACTACACCCTCACGGCGACCAACAACGGTCCGGCGGTTGCAGAGAATGTCGTGGTGGCGGACGTGATCCCCGCCGGACTCACCTTCCATCAGTCGCAGTCAACTGCAGGATGCATTCTTAATGGAGCCGGAACGAGTGTGCTCTGCAACAACTTCAACCTGGCAAGCGGCCAATCACGCACGTTCACCGTTGCATTCAATGTGCCGGTAACCTACCCGTGCGGCGGGACCAGCACCGTATCGAACCAGGCCACGGTTTCCTCCTCGCAGGGCGATCCTGTATCCGACAATAACACCAGTACGACCGTCACGACCCCCGTGACGTGTCCCATTCCACAGGCGGACCTCAGGATCCAGAAATCCGGCCCGTCCTCCGTGCTGCGCGGTGACGTCCTCACCTACACCGTGACAGTGACGAATGATGGTCCCAACATGGCAACGAACGTCGTGGTCTCGGACAGCATTCCCGCCGGTCTCAGTTTCAACGCCGCAGGCTCCTCCACGGCATGTCTGCTGAATACTGCAGGAACGAGTGTGCTCTGCAACAACTTCAACTTGAATGCGGGCGAGAGTCGCACCTTCACGCTCGCTTTTGCCGTCTCTTCCTCGATGAGCTGCGGCGCGACGATTCACAATACCGCGGACGTGAGCACCTCCTCGCAGGATCCCGTGAGTTCCAATAACCACAGCAATCAGGTGAGCACATCCGTGCTGTGTCCCACGGCAGACGTCACCATCGTGAAGAGTGGACCGCAATTCATCAACCGCGGAGGCAACATCCTCTACACGGTGACCGTCACGAATCTGGGTCCGCAGCGCTCCGACAACGTCGTGGTGGTGGATCGTCCGGAATCCATGACAGGACTGACGTTCAACAGCAGCCTCAGTGATCCGGACTGTGTGCTCAACGGCGTGGAGGTCCTCTGCAACAACATTTCTCTCCAGCCGGGTCAGTCACGCACCTACAACATTGTCTTCGCGGTGTCCCCGACCTTCACGTGCGGCGGCACGGTCGCCAACCGCGCCAATGTGAACGTTTCGACCCCCGATCCGCACGGTGACAACAACTGGAGCGACCGGATCGTGACGACCATCAACTGCACGCAGTGCAATGACGGCATCGACAACGATCAGGACGGTGCCACGGACTTCCCGGCGGACTTCAGCTGCAGCGATGCCAATGACAATGACGAGTCCAATCCCAAGGCCCAGTGCCAGGATGGCGTGGATAACGACGGCGACCAGCTTGAGGATTTCCCGAATGATCCGGGCTGCGCGAGCAACCAGGACAATGATGAGTACAACGTCATCCTGAATCCCGATGTCATGATCCAGAAATCGGGACCGGCCACGGTGATCCGGGGCAGCACTCTTGCCTACAACCTCACCGTCACCAACGTCGGCTCCGCGACCGCGCAGAACGTCGTGGTGGCGGACGTGATTCCGGCCGGACTCACCTTCCAACCCACGGGTTCTTCTCCTGAATGCGTATTGAACAGCTCCCAGACGAGCGTGCTCTGCAACAACTTCTCGCTCAGCGTGGGGCAGACGAAGACGTTCACCGTGCACTTCACCGTGACCTCTTCCGTGACCTGCGGCTCGACGATTGCGAACACCGCCACGGTCTCCACGAGCAATGATCCCGTGAGCGACAACAATTCCAGCCAGTGGAATACCACGGTGCAGTGCCCGATCCCGCAGTGTTCTGACTCGATCGACAACGACCAGGACGGCGCCACGGACTTCCCGACGGACTTCAGCTGCAGCGATGCCAATGACAATGACGAGTCCAATCCCAAGGCCCAGTGCCAGGACGGCGTGGATAACGATCAGGACGGATTCATCGACTTCCCGAGCGACATCGGCTGCACAAGCTACCAGGACAACGATGAATCCAATCCCGCAACGCCGGATCTCACGATCACCAAGACCGGCCCCCAGACCGTGAACCGCGGCGACACGGTGAGCTACACCGTCACCGTGACGAATATCGGTTTGGCGACCGCTCTCAATGTCGTGGTGGCGGACGTGATTCCCGCAGGACTCACCTTCCACGGAGGATTGTCGTCCACCGACTGTCTGCTCAACGGAGCCGGGACGAGCGTGCTGTGCAACAACTTCTCGCTCGCGGCCGGTCAGTCGAAGACCTTCACTCTTGCCTTCAACGTGCCACAGACGGCTTCGTGCGGATCCGTGATCCAGAATACGGCCACCGTCTCGACCAGTAACGATCAGAACGGCACCAACAACACGAGCCAGACGACCAGTACAACGGTCCAGTGTCCGGTGGTCAACGCAGACCTGGGAATCACCAAGACATCCAACGTGACATCCGTGCAATCCGGTGATCCCGTGACGTACACGCTCACCGTGACGAATGCCGGTCCGCAATCAGCCTCGCAGGTCGTCATCGGCGACGCGCTGCCGGCCGGAGTGTCGTTCGATGTCCTCTTCCTCCAGACGAGCGGTTTCAGCTGCTACCGCCAGCCGAGTGACGTCAACCACCTCGTGTGCGTTCGTCCTTCGATGGCCGTCGGTGAAACCGTCGTGATCCGCTATCAGGCGCGCGTGATCAATCAGGGGTCCTGCACGCCCCGTTCGCTCACCAATACGGCAAACGTGACCGCGCTCACAGGCACCGATCCGCATGCAGGCAATAACTACGCGACCGCGACGGTGCAACTGACGTGCCAGCCGCCGCAGGCGGATCTCGCCATCAGCAAGACCGTCAACGACACGTCCGTGCTGCCCGGTGAGCCCATGACGTACACGCTCTTTGTACAGAATCTTGGATCCCAGACGGCGCAGAATGTCATCGTGAGCGATGCACTGCCCGTCGGATTCTACTTCAACGTCGATTTCCTGCAGACAGACGGTTTCAGCTGCTGGCGGCAATTGAGTGATCCCAACCATCTGGTCTGTTCCAAACCCACGATGAATGCCGGTTCTGCCGCGACCATCCGTTTCAGGGCAACGGTCGCACCCACCGGCCTGTGTACCCCACAGGCACTGCTGAACACCGCCAGCGTCACTGCGCTCAGCAGCACCGATCCCAACGGATCGAACAATGCCAGCCAGGTGGCGTCGCAGCTGACGTGCCCGAACCCAACGTTCTCCATCACGAAGACGGATAACCGCCAAACCGCGCAGCCGAACGAAATGCTGACGTACACCATTGCCGTGACGAACACCTCCGCGGTGAATGCCACGAATGTGACGGTGACGGATGCGCTTCCGGCTGACGTGAACTTCGTCTCCGCCTCGGACGGCGGCGTCATCTCCGGCGGCACGGTCACGTGGAGCGGCCTCTCGATTGGTGCGGGAACCACCAGACACCTGACCCTCAACGCGCAGGTGAAGGCCACCGCGCAGAACGGTGCCGTCCTGACGAACACCGCAACAGTGGCAGGTGTCACCGCGCTGGATACCACGACCGTATTTGTCCCCGTGGTGCATGCGGATCTGCTCATCATGAAAAACGGTCCCACCCTCGTCCAGAGAGGCTCATCCGTGCTGTACACCGTGACGGTCTACAACGCCGGTCCGAGTGCCTCGCAGAATGCCGCGGTCATCGATGCAGTGCCCTCCGGTCTCGTGTTCAATGCGAGCCAGACCACGGCAGGATGCTCACTCGTGGGAGGGAGCGTGATCTGCCCGATTGCACTGGGTGCCGGACAGAGCCAATCCTTCACTATCGCTTTCACAGTGCCGACTTCCGCCGTATGCGGCAGCATTATCACGAATACGGCAACCGTCACCTCCACGAATGACCCCAACAGTGCGAATAACGACAGCACAGTGACCACCGCCGTCCAGTGTCCGAACCCCACCTTCAGCATCACGAAGACCGACAATCAGACAACCGTGCAACCCGGAGGCATGCTGACGTACACCATTGCCGTGACCAACACCTCGACGGTGAATGCCACGAACGTGACGGTGACCGATCTGCTTCCGAACCAAGTCACTTTCATCTCCGCTTCTGATAGTGGAACGCAGGCGGGCGGTACGGTGACCTGGAATAACCTCTCGATCAATGCCGGAACCACCAAGACGCTCACCGTGCAGGCACAAGTCAGCCAGACGGCCGTCGACGGTGCAATGCTGATCAACTACGCAAGCGTCCTGGGTGCCCTGGCGCAGGATGTCACCACCGTGCAGGCGGCGCAGACTCAGGCGGATGTCTCTATCATGAAGACCGGTCCTCAAACCGCACTGCGCGGGAGCACCGTGCTGTACACCCTGACGGCCTACAACGCCGGACCGCAAGCCGCACAGAACGTCGTGGTCTCGGATGTGATCCCCGCAGGACTCTCGTTCAATACCGCACTGACCTCCTCGGGCTGTGTGCTGAACGGCGCGCAGACGAGCGTGCTGTGCAACAACTTCGCGCTCGCAGCAGGCCAGAGCAGGAGCTTCACCGTGGCCTTCAATGTGCCCTCAACCGTTGCGTGCGACTCGGTGATCCAGAACACGGCTGCAGTCTCGACCAGCAACAATGATCAAAACGACGCGAACAACACGAGCCAGACCGTCGTGTCCGCCGTCCAGTGCCCGACGCCCACCTTCACGATCACGAAGACCGACAACCAGACGACCGTGCTGCCCGGGGCGA
>CAZVLZ010000003.1:5140-17488 GCA_964628345.1 uncultured Candidatus Peribacteria bacterium
CCCACCTTCACGATCACGAAGACCGACAACCAGACGACCGTGCTGCCCGGGGCGATGCTGAACTACGTGATCACGGTGACGAATACCTCGACGGTGAACGCAACGAACGTCACCGTGACCGACACGCTCCCCTCCGCAGTGACGTTCCTCTCCGCCTCTGATGGTGGAACGCAGGCGGGCGGAGTCGTGACGTGGACCGGCCTGAGTATCGCCGCAGGTGCGACGAAGACCATCACCGTGCAGGCGCAGGTGAGCACCGCCACGCCGAGCGGCACGATCCTCAGTAACACGGCCGGCGTCGAGGGTCTGTCCGCGTTCGATACGACCACGGTGCAGACGACCACGACCGGCGCCGACCTCTCCATCACGAAGACGGGACCGGGTACCGCACAGCAGGGCAGCGTGGTGCTCTACACCCTCACGGCCTTCAACGCCGGTCCCCAGACGACGCAGAATGCCGTGATCACCGATGTGATTCCTTCGGGTCTCACCTTCAATGCGGCACAAACCTCGTCGGGATGCGTCCTGAACGGAGCGGGCACATCCGTGCTCTGCAACAACTTCTCGCTCGCAGCAGGTCAGAGCAGGAGCTTCACCCTGGCCTTCAACGTTTCTGCAACGGCGACGTGCAACGCACTGATCCAGAACACAGCGACCATCTCGAGCAGCAACGATCAAAACGGCTCGAACAACTCGAGTCAAACCGTTTCGACGGCGGTGCAGTGCCCCGAAACAACGTTCACCATCAGCAAAACGGATGGCCGCACGACGGTCCTGCCGGGCGAATCGCTGACCTACCAGATCACCGTGACGAACACATCGGCCTATGCAGCCACGAATTTCCTGGTCACGGATGCCCTGCCGTCCGGAGTCACCTTCGTCACCGCCTCGGATAGCGGCACCCTCTACGGCTCGACCGTGAAGTGGACGATTGCGAGCCTGGCAGCCGGTGCAAGCAAGACGCTCATCGTCATCGTGACCGTTCCTTCCTCGACGTCGAACGGCACCATCCTCACGAATATCGCCATTGCCGGTGCGGCGACCGCGCAGGATACGACGACGGTGAATACGGGTAGCTCCAGTTCCAGTTCCAGCTCTTCGAGCAGCGAATGCAACCTGACGGTGACGCTGACCGATTCCCAGGACCCCGTCGATCCGAATGAGTACTTCACGTACACCATTGAGGTCCGCAACAACAACGCGTCGACGGTGAACAATGTCACGCTCACCCAGACATTGGATAGCAACGTGGACTTCCTGTCCGCTTCGGACAGCGGCAATGATGACGCAGGCAACACCATCCGCTGGACCGGCCTCTCGATCGGGGGCTACTCCACGGAGACCTTCACCACCTCCGTGCGCGCACGCGACGACAGCGATGGTGCGACTATCCGCTCCAATGCCTTCGCCTGCAGCACGCAGGACAGCGAGAACACCCGCGTCACCGGCGACGATGACGATATTCCTCCCGTCGCCCCGCCTCCTCCGTCCGGCGGATACCTCACGCTGGATAAGCAGGCGGACCGCACCGAAGCGCAGGCCGGCAGCATCATCGCCTACACCATTGCCGTGCGAAATCAGAGTGACGTCGCTGTGGGACCTGTGGTCATCGAGGACACATTCTCCTCCAGTGATATGACCGTGGAGTACGCGGACGGCGGCTCCGTGAACGGCGGATCAATCCGGTGGGATTTGGGCACGCTGGGAGCGAACGCCACGCGTCTGATCCACTACCGCGTCCGCCTGAGTCAGGACCTGCAGCACGGACAGACCGTCTCGAACTCCGTCGAGGTTCTGAACGGCAACGCCACCGACACCGCACAGGTGCAGATCATCCGCTACTTCCCGCAGACAGGATTACTCACGCGCTTCACGCGCTTGGGCACCGATAAGGCAGACTACCTGCAACCGGTGAGTCCGAAGAAGCGCGAGGCCGGAGCGGATGCAAGCATTCCCGCTCTCACGTGGTTGATCCTCCTCTCAACGGGCCTCACGAGCGGCGGACTCATCGGTCGGAAATTCCTCCTCGGCTTCTAGCCTCACCCACCTGACCCCCTCTCCCCGCCGACCAACGCCGACGGGAGGGGGGTTTGGGCACAACACGAGAAAGAAAAACTCTCCCCCGACAGTAGGGACACGGCATGCCGTGACCCTACTTTGTCATAGAGTTTTTCTCACGACCAAAGATGCTCGGTAGCGCCAATCAATGGGATGAGCCCAGCACGTGTTCCCGGACCGTGCGCGGCAGCGCCTCTTTGAGCGCCCGCTCCAGCTGCTCACGCTCCTCCGTCGGCGGCACACTCAGCACCCACTGCGCCAGATCGGTACCGGCGGGCGCGGCACCGAGTCCGATGCGGATGCGCGGAAATCCCTCCCCGATGTGCTCCACCACGGACTTAAGACCGTTGTGGGTTCCCGGCCCCCCCTGATTGCGAAACCGGATCTCGCCAAGCGGAAGGTCGCAGTCATCGCTGAGAATCAAGAGTTGAAAACCGGGATCCGCCTTATAAAAACTCACGAGCTTCTGCACCGCCTCACCCGAACGATTCATGAAGGTCGTCGGCTTTGCCAGCAGCACGGGAACCTCTCCAATCGTGATCTCCGACACAACGGACAGCAGTTTCGCACTCTCCTTCCACTCCCCTGCCCCGCGGAGCGCGGAGCGCGAAATGGGGCCTCCTCCGAAGGCCGCATGCAGCGCATCCAACGCACGGAACCCGGCATTGTGGCGTGTCGACGCATAGGCAGCTCCGGGATTCCCCAAGCCCACGATGATCAGGGTCGGTTTCATGTGGGCAGAGTGTATCAGGAAAGAAATTGGTGGACGATCTGCGAGAATGCCCGCAGAGCCCTGTCACTCTGATCCCGTGAGATGCGGACGTTCACCTCGTGCGCAATGCGGTTTCTGAGACGGTGGGCGTTCCAGATGTCCTGGGCATTCGGCAGACGCGGTCCCATGTGTTGCAGCTTCTCGGCGAAGGTGCCGGAGTAGCCGAGCGCCCTGAGCACGGCATCGGCCACCTTCTCCGCTTCCAGCACGCGCTTCGCAGGGTCTTTCACTTCCCCGGCTTCTTCCCATGCCTCCCGCAAGCCGTGCTTCAGCAGCGATGGAATGTGCAGGCGCCTGCGCTTCAGCGACCAGACGACGAACGAAAAGCTCAAGAGTGCGAGCCCGAGGAGGAAGAGAAACCAGTACATGAGTGATCAGTGTTTGGCTGAAACTTTCTTCGCCTTGAGCTCACCGAGCGAGAGTTCGCGGCTCACCACTTCCGAGAGCAGTTCCTGAATGTGTTTGGCATCCTTGAGATTCTTGCCGTGCAGGTACTGTTCCATATTCTGCAGGATTGCCGCAGCCACGAGGCGCGGACGCGAGACGTTGTCGAGCGAGATCGTCCCGCCCGTGGAAACTTTTTCCACCGTGATGGTGCCGTAGCGGAAGAGCGTCCCCGAGATGCCCTTGGTCTCGTAGGTGACGCCCTGAATATCGCTGAAGAGGATTTTCGTCGCGGTCCGGTGGAACCAGCCATGCCACTTCACGTCTATGATGGCCTGATCGGTCACGAGCCAGGCATCGAGAAAGTAGTCGAAGAAATTGCGGATCCACCACACGATCGAGCACATGCTCGCAACCGCAACGAGGTAGAAGATGATGAGGAAGGGCGCGATGGCAAGAAATACCCACGATGCGACAAAGGCGACGGTCGGCCAGAAGAGGCGTGAGACTCCGAGCCTCCAGTGCGTATGCACGTAGAGGCGCACTACCTCATCATCCTCCAGATGTTTTTTGAAGAACCAGCTGTTGAGGGAATCCATGAGCGAATGCACGAATGCAGTGTAGCAGACAAAACCCTACACAAGCTCCCCTTCATTCCCTATACTGGACCGGATGATCAAGAAGCCCGTCACCCTCTGGTACCACTTCTTCGATGTTCTGCTCAACATCGTCATCATCGTTGCGGTGGTGGCCGGTATCCGGACATTTCTCGCCTCCCCGTTTCAGGTGGAGGGGAACTCCATGATCGATACGCTCCAGAACCGTCAGTACATCATCATCAATAAACTGGTGTACTTTCTCCAGACACCCGAACGTGGTGACATCGTCGTCTTTCGTCCGCCCAATGCGGATCACGGCAAGTACTACGTGAAGCGCGTCATCGGACTGCCCGGGGACGAGGTGATCATCCGTGACGGAGAGGTCTTCGTGCAGAATGGCACGACGGGCAAAGCACGCGCCCTCCCCGAAGAGTACCTCAACGATCGCAATCAGAACCGCACGTACGTGGGCGCCGCAGGGAGCGGCGAAGAGAAGCGTTATGCGGTGCCGGACGGTCATTATTTCCTCCTCGGTGATAACCGCCTGGGCAGCCTGGACTCCCGCTCCTTCCGCAACGCGCAGAATGAACCGACTCCGTTCGTGCCCGAAGATGACATCAAGGGCCGCGTCTGGTTCGTGGCGCTCCCCTTCTCGCAGGTGCACGCCATGGAAGCTCCGGAGTACGGATTCTAGGGCATGCATGCCCGGGCATAAATCGTCTTTTCCCTTGCACCCACCCAAAACCCCTGTAAAATGCTGGCTATTCCCCCTCCGGGGTTTTTTCTTCTAAGAAAGCAATGTTCAAGAAGACCACTGCTTACCTCCGCGGCGCCGTCGAAGAGCTGCACCATGTCCGCTGGCCCACCCGCCAGCAGGCCGTGCGCCTGTCTCTGATCGTGATCGCATTCGTCTTCGGCACAGCCGTCATCTTCGGTATCGTGGACTTCGCGCTCGCGCGCGTGGTGTCTCTTCTCCTCTCGTTGACCTAATCCCCAATCTCCCTCTTCTATGGGTAAACAGGATCCGAATGCAGGTCGCAACTGGTATGTCGTCCACACCTACGCGGGCTATGAAGATGCCGTGCGTCAGGCCATCCTGCAGCGCGTGGAATCGTTCGGCATGCAGGATTACGTGCTGGACGTGCGCGTGCCCAAAGAGAAGCAACTCACCTTTAAGAAAGGCGAGCCGGTCGAGGAGGAGCGCAAGCTCTTTCCGGGGTACGTTCTGGTTGACATGATCGTCACGGACGAGAGCTGGTACCTCGTGCGCAACACGCCCAACGTCACGGGATTCGTGGGCTCGGGCAACATTCCGGTCCCCGTGACGCCCGAGGAGTTCGGCGTCATCGAGCGGCGGGTCGGCGAGCAGGAGGCGAAGTACAAGTCCGACTTCCAGATCGGCGATCTCGTGGTGATCATCGACGGACCGTTCAAGAACTACGAAGCCAGTGTCTCCGCCGTCGACGTGAACAAGGGCAAGCTCACCGTGATGGTGCTGATCTTCGACCGCGAAACCCCCGTCGAACTGGACTTCACGCAGGTCAAGAAAAAGTAATCAACTACTGGCCGGAAAGGTTGCCGAAATCCTCAGGAAAGAGAATGAGGAAGCCGTTCACGTCTTCCCAGAAGATCTGTTGCTGTGTTCCGCTTTTGTCGACGAAACTAAAGGCATGAAACTGTTCCACATCTGTCTGCGCTAGGAGCAGCGGACGATTTCCTACATCTCTGCGCTCAACCGGACGATCGGCCTCGAACACCTCGCGGACCTGTTCGTATCCAAAATCCTCCTGAGAGAGCTCGTCGGAAGCACGACGCCTGCAGAGCTCCTGCCAGAGAGGATGCATAGTAAACAGATCCAGCATCCTTGTGCGGATGGCAGCACCGGTTTCTCCCAACACCGGCTTGGAGACACCAGCCTGATGTTCGGGATGTGATGCTTTCGGCTTTTCAACCATATTTGCTATTATACTTCTAAATGTTATTTCCATCAACTTCACTCTCTGCATACTGCCTATTGCGTACTGCATACTGCTCACTGCGTACTGCTTTGCTATGCCCGCCCGTCACCTGCTCATCACCGGCCTCGTGCAGGGAGTCAATTTCCGCTCCGAGGCAAAAACGAAGGCCGATGCCCTGCGTCTCGCCGGCTGGGTGCGCAACAATGATGCTGAGGGAACACTCGAGATCCATGTGGAGGGCGCGCCGCTTGCCCTGCAGCAATTCGAGCAATGGTGTGCGCGCGGTCCCGCGGGCGCGCGCGTGGAGGACGTCCGTGTGACGGATGTGCCCGAGGATTACCTGAAGACTTTCACGATTCAGATGTGAGCAGTCGTTCAAAATTCCCTCTTGAGGTCCTGCACCTCGCGCGGAAAGAGGAGCAGGAGACCCGTCATTTCGGCGATGTGTCCTGCGCAGTACCCGAGCGCGAGACTGAACACGCCGAAGCGCGCAGCGAGAGTCCACGAGAGGGCAATGGCAATCACGCCGTTGAGCACCGTGAGGATGGCGGGGATGGTCGTGTGTTTGGTGGCGAAGAAGGCGCGCGTGAAGAGATGGTTCAGGCTCTCGAAGGGAATGCTGAGTGCGTAGAGTGTGAGACAGGTGAAGAACACGGGCAGGAAGAGGGTTTTTAGGTGGATGAGCCACGCGGCGAGCGGGGTTGCGAGCACGAGCAGGATCGCGCCGGGAACGGTTAAGAGAAGCATCCAGAGGACGCCCTTTTTCAGGTACTGCCGGTACCGGGTCCATTCCCCTTTTGCCGCCGCCTGACTTAAGGGTGAGAAGAGCGAGAGCGCCAGTGCCATGCCCGTCACCCCCACCACCACGGACTGGAAATTGCGCGCGTAAGCATTGACGGCAATGGAACCCACCGTCATGCCGGAGGCGATTCGGTCGAAGAAGAGCAGCTCCAATTGGAGCGCTCCGAGCGCGAGCATCCGGGGCAGCATGAGCAGACCCATCTCGGTCAGATCCGGATGCCACCAGGAAAAGGAGAAGCGATACCCGGACCGCGCGATCGCGATGAAGCGCACCACCGTGTACAGGAATGCGCCCATCAGCGTGCCAATGATCGGTCCGTACGCGCCGATGACCGGAGTCAGCCACAGCGTACCGGCGATCGTGCCGAGCGTGAAAATCACCGGAGTCAATCCGTAGATCCAGAAGCGCTGAATCGTGTTCAGGTACTGGCCGAACGCGTTGCCGAAAACGAAGAGGAAATTCGTGAGGAGCGCGATGCGCGCGAAGCGGATGTAGAGGGCCAGGTTCTCGCCGGAAAACTGCGTGAAGAAGTGCGCGACACGCGGAAAGACGAGCGCCAGGACCAGCGCGAGCAGGCCGAAGATCAGCGCGGCGACCGTCACGACGCCGTTCAAGAGCGCGGACATGGAGCGTCGATCATCCCTGGATTCGTACCGTGCGAGGAGCGGCACCAGGGCCACCGAGAATCCCGCCATGATCGTTACCTGAAAGAGGAGGTCGCTGGGGCGGAACGCGGCCACGTACACGTCCACCACCGCGAGACCGGGGAACGTGCGATTGAGCAGATTGTCACGGATGAGACCGGCGAAGGAGGCCGCAAACTGCGTGACTGCCAGCACGGCGGCACCGCCCAATATGCGTTGTTGTGATTGGAGAGCGCTGAAGCGCATGGAGACAGCGTACCAAGAAACCCCGAAGAGCGTTAGCGGATCTCGCGCTACCTTTCATCATTCCATCACTCCGTCATCGCGGGATTGCCGAGAAGCTCCTCTTCGGTCGGCATGACGGGCAATTCCAGCCGCTCCATCTGATCCAGGACTCCCTGCATGTATTCCATCGTGTTGATGCCTTCCACGATTCGCAATTTGCCGTTGATGTTGTTGCGGAAGATGAACGTGGGCGAAAGGAAAATGTTGCTGTAAACCTGCGCCTTATACTTATCGGAAATAACATCCTTTTTCGTCTGTTCCTCCTTCACGCACGTCTGCAGGAGCGTGACATCCGCGCCCAGCTTGCCGCCGTCTGCGTAGAGGAGTTTTTCGTTGAGCGTCTTCTCGGCCATGATGCGATCCAGGTACTGCCAGAACACCTCGTTGCCCAGCTCCCGCGCGACGCATTCCGTCGCCTGCGCCGCAAGGTAGTCGAGCGCACTGTCCTGGTCGGGGTAGTGACGGAAGATCCAGTGCGCGCGGTCGGCGTTCTGCTCGAAGAACGCGACGAGTTCGGGATGAATGAGACGCGCGTACGAATCTGATATGGCGGCATATTCAATAACGGATACCGTCGCGTTGTTCGCACCACGCAAGTGCTCGTCCGCGGAGATTTCTGCGACCCGTATCGTGGCGGAAGGCTGCGACGGAAGCGGCTTTCCATCGGTATATTCCGCAATTTCTTCAAAATTCTCGATGGGAGGTTGCGCAACGGGGGCGATGAGGGGTTCGGTCGGCTGAATCGGAGCGGCGCCGCGGAAGGCCTCGCGGCCGATGAGCCAGTCCGCGAAGAAATACCCGCCCAGCAGGACGAGCAGACACAGCGCGACGATGAGCCAGACTTTCGTTCTGTCTTGCGATTCCATCATACGGCGTGCAGGGTACGAGATGATCGCTGCCTCGCCTAGCCTCCACGACTTGACTAACCATCGACCTGTTCATGAATAACATTCGAAATGAATGACGACATAAGACAATCAATACGCAATCGATTGATGCCAATGCAAGGAAACTCGGGTGCGGACAGCCGCGGAGCACTGGTACCCTGACCGTAATTATGCGACAACTGCTGGGAAGAATCACCGTAGGATTGGCGCTCGGCATGGTGCTGGTTCTCGTTCTTCAGCAGAATATAAAGCCGAAGAATAGTTTTTCTGTATTCAGAGCATCGGAAACCGAAGGAAAAGAACCCATCGACGTCAGCGACCCCTCCTGCAACGCGAAGGATGCACAGGACGCATCGCGGTGGCTGTGCAAATGCAGCGAAGAGATGATGCGAGCGGCAGGCGGTGATCCGAGCAAGGATAACGTATTCTGTTGCGCATACTGGACCGCACGAGCATGGGAGGCAATTAGCAAGGAGACGGATGCCGCAGCGATCAAAAGTATCCAGGACGCCCAAAAGGATTTTGAGAGACAATTTGCTGAAGCAACCGACAAGCTCGCATGGATGCAGAGCCATTGTCCGGAAAAATCGTGTTTAGAATGCAACGAGTTCGTTGAATTCGCCGTGAGCGGCGGCAATCCCTCATCCGCAGGCGATACCTCCTCCCAGCCGAGCGCAAGCTCCGCCGACAGCAGTGCTTCATCGGAGGAAAAAGAGGGCTGCTGCTGCTACTGGTATCAGCTCTACGATGAAGGGACGACCGAGACGGAGTGCATAGGAATGGGCGGACTCGATTGGTTGGAGGGTTCCTGTGCGAATGCGTGGTGCTACGATGAAGAACCGACCGCCAGCTCCCAGCCGAGCGCAGGGAGTGCTTCATCCGATGAAGACTCTTCCTCCAGCGAACCGGAGGGATCGTCTTCGAGTGCAGAGGGATCGTCTTCGAGTGCAGACGAATCTTCTTCCTCAGGAGCCTCCTCCAGCGAGGAAAGTTCCTCCTCCGACCAATCATCGTCCAGTGAAGAAAGTTCATCGTCGGAAGATTCTTCCTCCAGCGAAGAGAGTTCCTCATCTGATGAATCATCGTCCAGTGAAGAGAGTTCATCGTCGGAAGATTCTTCCTCCAGCGAAAGCTCGAAGCGCACGTTCTTCGTTGCGGCTAAGTTCTATGAAAAGAAAGGGCCATGCTGCGCAAAGACAGACGCTGCTGCAGGGCCTGAACGAGAGGGAAAGAAATGCGGAGCACTCGTCACCGTCGATGTCTGCACCGACGATACCGGGGAGGTGAGCGGCACATTTATCCCTTCGATACCCGGAAAGGAAGAAGAGGCGAAGGCCGCCTGCAAAGCCCAGTGTCCGGATGGCTGCGGCGACGGACAAAAGGTTGGCGGAGAGGAATGTGACTGCGGCGCCGGAGCCGTGCAGCCCACGGACAATCAATGTCAAAACAAGCAGAACTCCAAAGAACCCAACGCCTTCTGCCGCACCGACTGCACCAAGGCCAAGTGCGGCGACGGCATCACGGATCCCGATACCGACCGAGCAGAAGCCTGCGACTTGGGACCGCAGAACAGCGATGAATTCGGCGTCTCGGACTGCACGACGGACTGCGGTATGCCGTGCTGCTGGATCGGAACAGGGGGCAATGACGTGGCGAGTCTGCCCACCCCCGCGTCTCCAACGTACATCGCCGAGATGAGCGTGACCGAGGAACTCACGGTGATGTATCCCAATCCACGCAATCCCCTGCTCGCGACCCTAGGCGTCCTGTTCGCGGCGGACGAACCGAAGGAGGCGAAGCTCGACGATGATATTCAGGCCGGGGATACCGTTGGAGTTGCCTGCGACCGACCACTCCCATCGGTAAGGGCATCACGCGCTGGACGGTATGATTGCGGCGCAAACAGCGCCTGCAGGGGAGGCCCGCTGCCCACCGGGAAAAAACCGGCGAAAGGAGAGGAGGATAAACAGAAATGGTCGTGGACCTGTACGGCTACCGTGCCGGATGGCGGGTCGTGCGTGAACTCTGGCATGTGTGAGGATAACTACACGAATACTGGCTTCTTCGACAGCACTAATGTCTGTTGTATCGTAGGAGGCAAGGCGAGCGTCGGAACGTGCATGATCAAAGATAAATGCAAAGGAAAGATTAAGGCCCACGGAATTCCCCAGGGCCCGCCGCTGCAGTGTCCCGCAGGAATGGGCATGTTCCCCGGTGTCGGCGGCGGGGGCTTCGGCGGAGGTGGAGGTTTGAACGGTGGCGGTGGTGGCGGAGGGGGCGAGGACAACGGTGGTGGAGGAGGGGGTGGTGGGGGCAGCAGCGCGGGAGGAGGGGGCGGTAGCAGCAAAGTCTCCTCGAGCGGCGGTGGGAGCAGCAAGTCCTCCTCCAGGTCCTCATTATCTTCCAGCAAATCTTCTTCGCAGTCTTCCTCTTCCAGCAAGTCTTCTTCGAAATCTTCCAGTAAGTCCTCCAGCAAATCTTCATCGAAATCTTCCAGTAAATCTTCTTCGAAATCTTCCAGTAAATCTTCTTCGAAATCTTCCAGTATGTCATCCAGTCTGTCTTCTTCCGGCAGTCAGGGAAGCGGTGGAAGTAATGGCGGAAGCAATGGAGGAGGAGGAGGTGGGGGTGGGGAGAACCTATGTTTTGTCCCTGAATGCGAGACAGGACGCTGCAACTTCAGACTCTACACAGCATCAAGCTCCCGCACGGGTGTCAGTTACTCAGACCTTCAGCCGCAATCGTGCTCCATCCCTCAAGATTGCACGCGACTGCCAAACGTCAGTTATGAGGCTTGTACAAGCGGCAGCAGTAGCAGTGCAGGCTCCCTCGATATTCACTCCAGCGCACAGAGCAGCGACGGTGGTGGGGGCGGAGGTGGAGGTGGGGGAAATGACTGTCTGGTCCCTCGATGTACTCAGGGGCGCTGCGGCTTTACGTTCTTCTCGCCGGGTTTCCATTCGAGCGTGCCGGCTGGAATCAATTATCCTACGAATCAAAATTGCTCCATGCCGAACGATTGCACACTACTGCCGAATGTCCCTTTGGACCTCTGTCCGACCAGCTCCTCAAGTTCCCTCCCCTCTTCGTCGCCGTCTTCATCTTCATCCCTCCACGGCGCCGGGAGCAGCTTTAGCGCCGGCAGTAGCAGCAGCGACTGCTGCACGTACACGAATCCCTACTACAACCCCGGGAACCTGCAATGGTACTGCTATAAGGGACAGCTGCAGCAAGACGGACGATGCCGCGACTGCTCGGCCTGTCCCAGCAGCAGAAGTTCCGCCCACGCTTCCGAAACCGGACAGAGCTCCGCCGCTTCGGGTGGCCCGGGAGTCAGTTCTGCGACCTCAGGAGGCCCCGGGTTCAGCTCCGCCTTCTCTGTCTCCATCGCCGCCTCGCAGAGCAGCAGCCGCATCAGCGGCAGCTCCTCACGCAGTTCCGTCAGCTCTTCGCTGAGCAGCGGCAGCAGCAGGAGTTCCTCGCGCAGTTCCGCATCTTCCCGTTCCGCAAGCTGCGGCAACGCGCGCATCGATCTCGGCGAAGAGTGCGACAACGGCGGCATGTGCAAGACGGGTCCGCGACAGTTTGAGGAGTGCTACACCAACGGAGACTGCTTCGAGTCGCAGGGTCAATGCGTCGACGGCTGGTGCAGTGACGATCTTCCCTGCTTCGGCGATTGGGATTGCGTCGACCTTCACCAATGCATTTACAACACGCTGATTGATCCGACCTGCTCCGCGCAGTGCAAGCGCACCAGTTCCCGTTCTTCATCCACCTCCTCCCGTTCCGCCAGCATCAAGGAATGCTGCACCTACGCAAACCCCGTCTACAACGGCGAAACCGATGAATGGTTCTGTACCAAGGGAGAACTGCTGAACGGCATATGCCGCGACTGTTCGGCCTGCTACAGCAGCAGCCGCTCGAGTTCACGCTCCTCATCGTCTTCCTCACGATCCTCC
>CAZVLZ010000003.1:17588-27261 GCA_964628345.1 uncultured Candidatus Peribacteria bacterium
CTACAGCAGCAGCCGCTCGAGTTCACGCTCCTCATCGTCTTCCTCACGATCCTCCTCCTCGAGCAGCACGAGTCTGCCTTTCTGCGGCAATGGCGTCCTCAATGCCAATGAGCAGTGCGACGACGGCAACCTGATCAATGGGGACGGATGCAGTCATTCCTGCCGCGTCGAAACCCCCCGCATTTGCGGCAATGGACGGGTGGAATTCCCCGAGGAGTGCGACGACGGCAACCGGCAGGCGGGTGACGGCTGCTCCCCGTCCTGCAACAGGGAAGAGGCCTACGCCTTCTGCGGAAACGGCATCATCGAATCGTCCGAAGAGTGCGATGACCGCAATACCAGCGATGGGGATGGATGCAGTAGCACCTGCCGACTCGAGCGGAACTGGGGCAGCAGTTCCAGCTTCGTTCCGGGGACATTCGTCTGCGGCAATAACATTCTGGAACCGGGTGAACAGTGCGATGACGGCAATCGTATGGACGGTGACGGCTGCAATGCCTCCTGTCGTAACGAAGAAACCCACGGAGAGCCTGTCTGCGGCAACGGCGTGAAAGAACTGCACGAGCAGTGCGACGACGGCAACCGGCAGGCGGGTGACGGTTGCGATGCCTCCTGCAGAATCGAATCCACGGTGATCACCGGAACCGACAAATGCGGTGACCGCAAACTGAATCCGGGCGAGGAATGCGATGACGGCAACCGACGCGACTTCGACGGTTGCTCCGCGACGTGTTTCCTTGAGAAGGGCTCCTGCGGCGACGGCATCATTCAGCAGGCGCTCGGCGAACAGTGCGAACCCACCCAGCCCCGCAAGAACGACGTCGATCTGCCGTACGGATGTGGAGAGAACTGCCGGTTCACTCTGAGCTTCTGCGGCAACGGTCTGCTGGATCCCGGCGAACAGTGCGATGCCGGCAGCCGCCTGAACAGCAACGAACCGGATGCCTACTGCCGCGCGGACTGCTCGCTCCCCCGCTGCGGAGACGGCGTGGCCGACAGCGGAGAGCAGTGCGACGACGGCAACGGGAAGAGCGGCGACGGTTGTGACCGGTTCTGCCTGCGCGAAGGCGGGGTCCCAACTGGCATCTGCGGGAACGGCAAACTGGAAGCAATGGAAGAGTGCGACGACGGCAACCGCACCATCGGCGACGGCTGCAATGCGTCGTGCCGCCGCGAGCCCGTCTGCCAGCCGGACAACAGAATATGCGGCGACGGGATTCTGGGCTGTCTGGAGGAGTGCGATGACGGCAACCGTGTCAGCGGCGACGGCTGCTCGGCGCTGTGCCAGCGCGAAATGCCCACAGGTCCGATCATCGCCGCGAGCAGCAGTCCGCAGGTCGCATCGTCTTCATCCTCACAAGGACTGCAGTTCGCCGTTCTCCGCGCCTACACGCTTGCGACGTCACGCTCTCCCTCCATTCCGGGGCAAACCGGTCCGGCCACCGTCGTCGTGATGGCTGCAGGTGCCGCGGCAGGACTCTCCTGGATGCGTCGGCGTCGCGGACGGTAAACACGCTCCTGCCCTTCATGACGACTTCCACTCTCCTCCGGCGTTTTCTTCTCCCCGGTTTGCTCTTGGGGGGACTCGTTGCAGTGCTCGCCTGGGAACCCCCACACGCATCACAACTCTGGCAGGCACAGGTGACGTCCGGCTCCGGCTCCTCCGTGGACTCCAATCCCCCTTCATCGGCAACTGCTTCATCCGTTGCTACGGCGGTTTCCTCATCCGCTTCCGGCTCTTCCCTCTCTTCACAGGGCGTCTCCTCTCTCTCGTCCGCGTCTGCCATTTCTTCGGTCCCGATCGCCGGAAGCTCATCAGCGGCAAGCGTTGCGTCTTCCGCGGCTTCAGCTGCCTCCCAGATCTCCTCGGCCGCTTCTCAGGGAATGTCCTCCAGCGCGCTCTCAACGAACGGCACCGTCATCGGGTTGGAAGCCGGACTCTGCGCCCAGGTCAAACCCGACCCCGTCACGGGCGAGAAACTGGTGTACTGCTGTCTCGATGAGGGACTTCGCTATCAGCAGGAAGCCACCGAAGAGGAGTTGAAAAAATTCATGTCCCTGCTGGAGAACATCGAGACCATGACAGCCCGGGAGGCGAAGGTCGTCTTTGAAGCCCCCTACGACGGCAGCCTTCATAAGCAGTACGGCTGGACGTCGCTCTGCGGCAAGCAGATTCCCTGTGAGGTTTGCTCACAGGATCATATTTGCGGCAACGGCATCGTGGAAGACACGGAGAAGTGCGATGACGGTCCGCGCAATTCCGACGAAACTCCGGATACCTGCCGCGCAGACTGTACCTTCCCTGCCTGTGGCGACGGCGTTGTCGACCGCCTGAAGGGGGAAAAATGCGATGACGGCAACTCCAATGGCGACCAGCCCAACCGCTGCCGCACCAATTGCGAACTTCCGTCCTGCGGAGACAGTATCATCGACACCCTGAGTGGAGAGACCTGCGATGCGGGAACGAGGAATTCGGATACGGAACCCAATCGCTGTCGCACGGACTGCCAGTCTCCGCGCTGCGGCGACGGTGTGAAGGACACGAATGAGGAATGCGATGACGGCAATCGCGGCGCCGGCGACGGGTGCTCTTTCTTCTGCGAAACGGAAGGGAAGCAGTCCTCGTCGTCCGGCGTTCCCCCGCTGGCTCTCCAGTGCGGCAACGGCATCGTGGAACCTGGCGAAGAGTGTGACAGCGGCATGAACAATGCCAACGTGCCGAATGTCTGCCGTCAGAATTGTGCGCTCCCGCGCTGCGGTGATCGCATTCAGGACGACGGGGAGGAGTGCGATGACGGCAATACGCAGAGCGGCGACGGTTGCGCCGCTTACTGTACGCGGGAACTCGTCCTCTCCCTCACGAACGTGTGCGGCAACCGGCTCATCGATCCGGGCGAGGAGTGCGATGCCGGCAGCGCGAATGCCAACGTCCCAGACCACTGCCGCTTCGATTGCCGTTTCCCGTTCTGCGGGGATGGCATCAAAGACACGAATGAACAGTGCGATGACGGCAATGCGCAGGACGGGGACGGCTGCACGGCCGACTGCTTCAGTGAATTCTGCGGGGACGGCATCCAAGAAATGGGTGAAGAGTGCGACGACGGCAACCTGATCAGCGGAGACGGATGCAACCGGCAGTGCCAGAAGGATACGGGTACACCGGTGGCCGCGCTCGTCGTCGCAGTCGGTTCCTCCCGCGCCTCCCTCCACGCCGCGGCTTCGAGTCAGGCGGTTTCTGCCGCTCAGCAGGTCTCTGCATCGAGCGCGCAGAAATCTTTGGCCGCCCCGGCCGGATCGCAGCCGAGCGTCACGGCCGCTTCATCCTCCTCTATCAGCACGCCTTCCGCAGCAGGTCCCTCCGCTGTCATTCAGGCTTCATCCGCCAACAGCCTCTCTGCACAGGTGATCCCGTTCCAGACACTACCCGCAGAGATCCAATTCCCCACCTCCACGTACTACTACCCGCAGCAGCAGACGTACTCCTACACCTCTCCGTCACTCAACGACACCGGTCCGGCAGCGCTCAGCATTGTCGCCATGGGAGCAGCCGCGGGATTGGCCTGGGCACGACGGAAGAGAAGGACATAGGACGTAGGACATCGGAATTTTTGATGAGAATAATGGTTTTCTTTGAGAGAAAAACCGCTCGCCCTGAGCGAAGCCGAAGGGCAGGTTTGTCTTTCATGAAACTTACCACTTTCCCCCCGCTCCCCCTCCTCCAAACGAGCCGCCTCCAAATCCGCCGAATCCCCCACCCCCGCTCCCTCCGGAGCCAAATCCACCACCCGAACCCCAAAACCCCCCGCGACCGCCACGCCGACCGGGTCGCCCGGGCCGGTACATTTTGGACGCGATATAATCGATCACGAGACCGGTGATGAATAAGAGAGGGATCGAGAGCCACCAACCGAACAGCACCGCAAGCCCGAGACCGCAGACCCCACCCAATACACCCCCCAGCCACCAGGATTTCGTCCGGCCGAGAGCGACGATCGCCCACTGGAGCACCAGAATTCCCGCAAAGAAGAGGAAGGGCCACAGCCCGCCGGAATCACCCGAAGAGGATGCATACCGGTCAGCCGTGTACTCGCCGCCAATGTGTTTCTGAAGCGCCGTGATGCCCGCCGTGATCCCTCCGGCATAGTCGCCATCGCGGAACTTCGGCAAAATCTCCTGCTCGATGATGCCCTTGGTCACGATGTCCGGCACCGCCCCCTCGAGCCCGTAGCCCGTTGCGAGGAAAATCTCGCGGTCGGCGTATGCCACGAGCAGCAGAATGCCGTTATTATTCTCTTTGGTGCCGATCCCCCACTTGCGTCCCACCTCCACTGCAACATCAGCAATCGGCTCGCCTCCGAGAGAATTGACGATCAGTACGGCAATTTGATTGCTCGTCTCTTTCTGGTAGGCGCTGAGCGTCGCCGTAATCTGTGACCGGTCTTCGACGGAAAGCACATTGGCCGTGTCCGTCACGTACCCGTCATTCGGCGGAACATCGAAAGCGAAGGCAGACGTTGCACCTCCTGCGACCGCGAGGAGGCCCGCGAAGCCGACAAGAGCGAGTTTCGGCTGCATCATTACTGTCCGAAATCAACAGCGGGAGCCTTGTCGGCGCCTTCAGCCGCTTCGAAGGGCTGTTCCTGCATGAAACCGAACATTCCCGCGAGCAGATTGGACGGGAAACGACGAATGGCGACGTTGTAGACCTTTACGGCGTCGTTGTAGTCCTTGCGCGCAACAGAGATCCGGTTCTCGGTACCTTCCAGCTGCGTCATGAGGTCGCGGAACGCTTCCGTTGCCTTGAGCTGCGGATAGGCCTCGACCGTGACGAGCAGGCGGCCTAGGGCGCCTTCCATATTCTGCGCGGCAGCAAGCTTGTCCTGGCGCGACGTGGCACCCATCCACTGCGTGCGCGCCTCCGTGACCGCCGTGAGCGTGGATTGCTCAAAATTCGCGGCACCTTTGACGGTATTCACCAGATTCGGAACGAGATCAATGCGGCGCTGATAGTTGGTCTCCACCTGGGCCCAGGCGTTCTTCACGTTCTCCTCCTGTCCGACAAAACCGTTGTAGCCGCTCCACATCCATCCGCCGAGGACGACGAGAACGACGATGAGTGTAATGAGCCAGGGTTTCTTGATCATGAGAAAGGGGGGAAACGGCCACAGTATAGCAGATGAGGAGGAAGAGAAGTCCGGAAAGCTGAAGAGGTCTGCGGGAACAAGAGAGGCGCACGAACCATGGCAGAATTCTCAAAGGAAGTCTGCTATGCTGAAACCAGACTGTTCTTTCGTGCACCACGCCTCGGGGCGTAGCTCAGTTGGCTAGAGCGCCTGCTTTGGGAGCAGGAGGCCGCGCGTTCAAGTCGCGCCGCCCCGACCAAGGTGAATTCGAGACGAAGACGAGCACAACGTGCGATGTCTGAGGCCGAAGATCCTTGGTCCCGCATACGAGCGAAGCGAGTTGTGCGGGGCCTTTCTTTCCTAGCCACGCATGCCAACAGTATTCATCTTTCACGGCGTCGACGGGGACTCACGGGAAAACTGGTTCCCGTGGCTTGCGGCCGAACTCACCAAGAAAGGCTTCACGGCCATCGTTCCCGATTTTCCACACGCGAACCACCCTGTCCTCCCGGAGTGGCTGGAGCATTTTCGTAAGTTCGAAGATCAGGTGGATGACCAAACGGTCTTCGTCGGGCATAGCCTTGGCGCCGCCTTTGCCTTGCGCCTCCTCGAGCGCATGCAGAAACCACTGTGTGCATGCTTTCTCGTCGCACCCGTCTCGGGCGTGATGGGTAATCAGTTTGATCCGGTGATGAAAACATTCACGGGGCATCCGTTCGACTGGAAGACAATCCGGCGGAACGCGAAACATTTTTCCGTCATCCATTCCGATAACGATCCCTACATCAAGCTCTCACAAGCCGAAGAACTGGCGAAGCATCTTGGTACGACCGTCACACTCGTCCGCGGCGGCGGGCATTTCAATGCAAGCGCCGGCTATGCAGAATTCCCGCTCCTGCTCGAACAAATCACCGCTCTTCCGTAAACCGTCTCGCATAGTCTGCCTTCTGGTAGATCGTTCCGGACTGCAGTTTCTCTTTCTCCGCATTGTGGATCTGTTCTTCCTTATCCCACTGCACCTTCTTCTGACACCAGTTACCGAACCGGAGAGCCGTGAACGTGGTCTTCCCCTTGCTCATACACCAGTCGATACAGCGATCGGCTTCGGCAGTCATGCCCTGTACGCGGCCGTAATAGCGGTGCACGGTCAGGTAGAAATGCTTCGGCTCGCACTTGAGACACTTCAGTCCCACGAGCGCACAGGCATCTTTGGCATGCTCTGAGAGCTTTTCCGCAAGGCTGATTTCCGCACTCGACAGTTCGATGGGCATAAGACCGGTCAATGGTAGGCAAAGCGCACCTGCGAAACAAGCTGTGGAACACGGGGATCCGCTTGCACAGTGCCGCCGACGCTTCATTACTCCACTACAGTTTCCACGCTCGAAACAAGTGACAATGATCACTTTGGCGGTAGAATCTCCAATCAATACGTTCCCCCCACACTCTTATGAAGCGCCTGCTCTCCTCTTTCTTTCTCACGGCTCTTCTCTCGACCCTCACCCTGCCCGCGCTCGCGGCAACCTTCAAAACGGGTGAGACGGTCAAGGTGACGACGCCCCTCAATGACAACGCGTACGTCGTGGGAAGTCAGGTGACCGTGGAACAGCCGGTCCTGAAGGATCTGGTGGTCGTGGGCGGAACCGTGCTCGTGAAAACAAATGTGCGTGAGGACCTGCTGGCCGCAGGCGGCACGGTATTCGTGCAGGGCAACGTGGGCGGTGACGTCCGCATCGCGGGAGGCAATCTGGTGATTGGCGGGGACATCGGAGGGGATCTCGTCGCCGGTGGCGGCAGCGTGACGCTGTTGGGCGGTTCTTCGGTGAAGGGCGACGTGGTGATCGCCGGAGGAGACCTCAATCTGGACGGAACGGTGGCGGGCGACGTGCAGGTGCGCGGCGGCGTGGTCCGTCTGGGCAGTGTCGTGAAGGGTGACCTCGACATCCAGGCGGAAGACATCAGCATTTCCGGTTCCGTGGATGGCTCTGCCATCCTGGCGGCCAAGACCATCTCACTCGCTCCCGATGCCAAACTCATGCGCAACCTGACATTCTGGAGCGCGGGCGGGGAACAGGCATTGGCCGCAGCGGATGCGCAGGTTCGCGGTGACATCATCTTCGATCCCGCTCTGGGGCAGCTCAAGGGTCAACAGTACAAGAACGCCGACAAGATCGTGGGCGCGGGCATTCTGGCCGCGATCATCGGTGCCGGAGGATTCCTCCTCCTCTCCGCCGCGCTCGTCATCCTGCTCCTGGTCCTGCTCACGAAGACCTTCTTCGCCGACAGCGCCCGCTTCCTCTCCAAGAAGACGTGGCCGAGCTTCCTCTACGGATTCCTCTTCTTTGCCGCGACCCCCGTGGTGGCTTTCCTCTTCCTCATCTCCATCATCGGCATTCCGGTCGCGCTCTTCATTGGCTTCCTGTACGTCTTCGCCATCGTGTTCGCCAATCCCATCACGGCGATCGTGCTGACGCGCACCGTGGAACTGCGGCGCGGGGCCAAGTGGGGCAAGCCCATGATCATCCTCGTGAGCGTGCTCTTCTACATCGCCCTCAAGATCGTGCATGTAATCCCGATCGTCGGATGGATGATCTGCCTCATCACGGTGATCTTCGCCTACGGAGCGGTCCTGGCCACCAAGTGGTCGAAGTGGACGAAGGTGCGATAAAAGCCTTTTGGACAATGCAATTGGGTAGCCGAGGTTCTAAGAGCTTCGGCTATTTTTTCAGAAGACACCCTTGTGCCTCCCTCTGATCTTCCGCCAGATACTGTGGTCGCGTTGGGAGACACGGATTCCCACGCCTGAGAAGCACGGATCTATGCATTCCGGAGCTGGTGCAGCGCGATACCCGCTGCCACCGCCACGTTGAGTGATTCTTTCTTTCCGTGCATCGGAATGTGCACGATGGCATCGCACAGTGTGAGCAGTTCTTTCGGCACACCCAAGACTTCGTGCCCGACGATCAAGCAGACTTTGGAGGGCGGCTCGTACTTTTTGAGATCAATCGCTCCCCTCGCCTGCTCCAGCGCGAGGATCGTGAATCCCCGCTTCTTCAATGTCACGATGACCTGCGCGGGGTCTTCCGTCTTTTCCCACAAAACGTACTCCTCGGCTCCCAGAGCTGTTTTACTGATTTCGCGGCGCGGCGGGGAGGCCGTGTAGCCGGTCAGGAAGATCATCTCAATCGCGAAGGAATCCGCCGTCCGAAAGAGCGATCCCACGTTCCAGAGAGAGCGAATGTTATCGGCCAGAAGGACGATTCGGCGCTGCATAGAGCCGCAGTTTACCATTCCAGAGTGCCCTCTAGAGCATTGACAGGGGAAGGCCGTTCCTGTAAAGAAATTGATCCTTTCCCCCACTTCTTATGCCCAGTCCCCGCAAATTCCAAAGGCAGCAGAAGACGATGGAATCGTTCGCGCGCGTTGCGAAAGCGGTCTCGCTGCTTGCGGCAACGGGCATGAGCAGGACAAAAGGCCCGTTGGAGGCAGCGAAGGCCTATACCGACAGGATGGCACATTTGATGCAGGCACTCCTTGCGGAGGAAGGACCCGCTGCGCAGATTGCGTCCCTTCGGCAGGAACAGCGATCGGCGCTCGTCATCGTACTCGGTGGGGATAAGGGGCTCTGCGGAGGCTACCACACGAACCTGACGAAAGTGGCCAACCCTCACATCGAGACGCTCCGTCAGGAAATTCCCGACGTGCACGTCGAAGTATTCGGCAAGCGGACAGGACGTCTGATGCGCGCGCAGCAGATGGAGCCGGAGATCATTCGGGAACGTGGTACGAAAACGCCGACGCTCGAACAGACGCTTCCCGATGCCGACCGGTACTGGAATGCCTTTCAGGAAGGCAGAGTGGATCGCGTCGACGTTGCCTACACGCATTACGACAATGCGACAACGATCATGCCGGTCGTGGAGACGATCCTTCCCATCCAACCTGTACTGGATCAGCAAGACATGCAGGATGATCCATCGGACAGGACGGATTTCTATCCAGCCCGCGAGGATCTGCTCCGTGACATGCTGCTGCCCTTCTATCAGGCACGGTTCTATACCCTGTTCCTCGAGGCGACGCTCTGCGAGCAGAAAGCGCGCATGGAACGCATGAGCGCGGCAAAAACCAGTGCGGAAAAGCGCGGCAAAAAGTACGGCCAGCAGTACCGCAGGGCACGGCAGGGAAAAATCACAAACGAGCTGCTCGAGCTCACGAGTGGCGCCGATGCGGTGAGCGGGCAGTAATCACGCCATTCTCTCTACCGTGCTCGCATGCGGATTCGCGAAAACCTCCAGCACCTCGCGCCTCAGAAGTTCCTGCTCGCCGACCCCACGGCAGATGTAGCAAACTCCTGTCTGACTCCCCTTTCCGAGTGCGGCTGCGCCCGTATCGGGCTCATCGCGCTTGAGCAGCGTCACGGCATCGGCAAGCGGTGATTTCTGCGCCGGCACCAGTTTCTTTTCGTTGATCTCCCATCGATAGAATATGCCTCCCTGCCGCACGAGCGCCGTCTCTTTGTTGGGATTGAAGAACGACAAGCGCGAAAGAAGCGC
>CAZVLZ010000003.1:27271-40551 GCA_964628345.1 uncultured Candidatus Peribacteria bacterium
TCGACCGGACCGGCGCGATGTACTTGAGCTGTGTGAGCTTGAGATCGGGAACAAGCCGGTGCGCCGCCTGCTCCACGGTGCGTTCCTCGTTATTGGTGATGATCGTGCCGACGAAGATCTCCGTCTCCCTCGGCGAACGATCCGGAACCTGCCACGGAGTGCGCCCCTCTCCCTCCGGGAGAGGGGTTGGGGGTGAGGGTTGAGAGGAATGCTGCTCAATCCACCTCCTCATCGACTCAAAGTACGGCAGGCCGTTCTCCGTCCGCTCCGGATGCGGCATCAGTGCCACGACGTTCCCTGCAGGATTGCAGATACCCGCAATGGAGTACTCCGAGCCATTGGGCGTGACCACCGGATCATCCGAAACCCTGCCCGCGGCGTCGCAGTACGAAAATGCCATCTGATCATTTTTCTTCAGCTCCTTCCACACATCCTTGTCTTTGGTCGTGAAGCGTCCTTCACCATGCGCGATCGGAAGATGCATGGCTCCCGTCCAGTCCGACGTCGCGCAGCGGTCACGCGTGCAGGTCGGCGTGATCCACACCCATTCGTTGATGAATCCCACGGCCACTTCTCCAAGGGCATTGCGCGCCAGACTCATCGAAAGTCCGCGATCCAGAGGAATGAGCCCGCTCTCGACCAGGATCTGCGCACCGTTGCAGTTGCCGATGATCACCTTGCCCCGCTCGTTCTCCTCATGCAGAAACTGGAGCAGCGGATCGCGCGCAGCCACCATGCCCGAGCGCCCGCGGTCCTCGTAGCTGAAACCGCCCGGCACGAAGTACCCGTCGATATCTTTGAGCTTCTCTCTGGAATCGTTCCACTTGAAGAACACGGCCACCATGCCCGCCTGCTTCACCGCACGCAAACTCTCCACCTCACAGTTGTTGCCGGGGAACAAAGGGCGGGCATTGCGGGGATACACAAGCCAAGTGAACAAATAAATAGTCTAAACAAAAAAAAAAAAAAAACCCGTTGGGAGGGAGGGACCGGAGGGGAGGGAAACCCGCAGGTTTCCATCCCAGCTTGGGTTAGGAGGGTTAAGGGAGGTGTCGGGGGGCCTAAGGGAACCGAACAAGGTTCCCTTGGTCCCCTGACAAAGAAACAACTTCATACGATCTTCAACGAGAAAAGGACCCCTCGAACAACTTCCCACACTTCGGTACACTGAATCCAAGCCCCCGTAGCTCAGTTGGATAGAGCAGCAGGTTTCTAACCTGTTGGTCGCAGGTTCGAGTCCTGCCGGGGGTACCAACATCATTTACTCGGAGTAAGATGTTCCTATGGACGAGAAGCAAGTCGCCATTCATGTGCTTAAAGAAGAGCTAATGACTGCTTATCTTGAAGCTGGGAAGAAACAACGAGAAGTTATTCTGGAGCAACGAAAATTTCGTACACAAACACCACTAGCTACCATAACAATTTTAACCGTTGTTACACCATTTGCTAAAGAATATGCACAATTTCAAATTATATTCATTTGCTCGTACGTCTTACTATTTCTTTCAACAATATTAGGCCTAATTGGAATAGAAGGAATACTTCGTGCAGACGCAATTGGCTTTGCACATTTCCAACAGAAAGCTGCCAAAATTCGCAAAGAACTTAAGGCCACTAAAGATGTTTTCAAAGCATTGAATGAATTTGTAAAAGATGACGAGAAATATTGGTGGAGCAATATTAGTAATCATTTGAGCGAATGGTCGATAAGGCTATTTATTCTTGGACTCATTCTCCTTTTTATATCGGTGTTCCCTTACGATTCCTTGAAAATTCCATAAAGAATCCCTCTTCCGCTGTCCCCTCTCGGTCCTATATACTGCCGACCTGATGAAGTACAAAAGAATCATGCTCAAGATCTCAGGCGAAGCGCTCGCCTCCGATCGCGGTTTTGGCATAGAACACAAAACCCTGCAGAAGATCGCCAAGCGCATTGCCGAGGTCGCCAGGAAAGATATCGAGATCGCCATTGTCATCGGCGGAGGCAATATCTGGCGCTACCGTGACACCAAAGAGAGCGGCATCGAACGCACCTCGAGCGATGGCATGGGCATGCTGGCGACCGTCATGAACGCCGTCGCCCTGCAGTCGGCCCTCGAGACGCACGGCTGCTACACCCGCGTGCTCTCGGCCGTGGATATCCCGCAACTCGCCGAACCCTACATCCGCCGCCGCGCCGTGCGCCACCTGGAGAAAGGCCGCATCGTCATCTGCGCGGGCGGCACCGGCAACCCCTACTTCACGACGGACAGCGCGGCGGCTCTGCGCGCACTGGAGCTCGGCTGCGACATTCTGCTCAAGGCCACGAACGTGGCGGGCGTGTACGACAAGGATCCAAAGAAGAGCAGGAACGCCAAGCTCTACGGCGAACTGACGTACCAGCAGGCCATCGAGCAGCACCTGAACGTAATGGATCAGGCCGCCTTCTCGCTCTGCGCCGACGCCGCTCTTCCCATCCGCGTCTTCGACTTCGACAAGGAGGGCAACTTGCTCAAAGCGGCAACGGGTGAGAAGATCGGCACCCTCGTGCACTGATTGCTTCTCGTTTTTTCAACTTTTTGCATTCAATTTTCCTCTTTCATCTTTCCACTTTCCCCTTTCATCTTTCCACTCTCTCGTATGCCCTCCCCACGCGTCGCCGCCTTCAGTACCGAAATCGACAAAGTCCTCAAGTTCCTGCAGACCGAGTTCAGCAAACTGCAGACCGGCCGCGCGTCGGCAGCGCTCGTGGATCATCTCGAAGTGGAGGCCTACGGGCATCGGCAGCAGCTCAAAACACTCGCAGGCATCACGGTGCAGGACGCGCGCTCCCTCGTCATCCAGCCGTGGGACCGCTCCATTCTCGCCAATGTGGAAAAGGCATTGCAGACAGCGAACCTGGGTACCTCACCGGTGAACGACGGCCAGGTGTTGCGCATCAACCTGCCCCCCATGACCGAGGATCGAAGAAAGGACCTCACGAAGGTGGTGCAGAAACTGTCGGAGGAGGCCAAGATCACGCTGCGGCAACACCGGCAGGCCGTCTTGGACAAGATCAAGACAGAGGAGAAGGACGAAGATGCACGCTTTACCCAGCAGGACGAACTGCAGAAACTGGTGGACAAGGCGAATGTGCAAATCGAGGAACTGCGCAAGAAGAAGGAACAGGAGGTGATGACGGTTTGATCCGCAGAGAAACGCTGAACGAGAGTGTGCTAGACTCTCCTTTCTCATGGATGTCCTGCTCCCCATCCTCGGCTGGTGCATGTTCATCCTCTGTCTCGAAGGGATGCTCTGGGTGCTCTTCAGCCGCAGGTACTCGCAGATCTGCCTGCCCAGCCGGGGTCACGCGATCTTTCATCTCTTCACCATGTGGAGGATGCGCATCACCATTCTGCTGCACACGGTTTTTCTTCTCGCGTTCGTTGTGATCAGTCACCTCCTCCTCTGGCCATGAATGCCACGTTCGCCTCCACCGACCTGAACTTTCAGGGCAAAGATCAGGAAGAGCAATTCCAGTTCTACTACCACCAGCACTGGATCCGTCTGTTCTGGCCGATGCTGCGCTTCCTCCTCTGGAACGTCCTCATCATCGGCAGTTGCATCCTGATGCTCACGTCCGTGCAGTTCGATGATCCTCTCACGCGTCGCACCGTCTTAACCCTCCTCACGATCTTCTTACTCCTCGCGCACTTTGAATACCTCGTGCGCCTCTACCACTATTTGCTCTACGTGATCGTCGTGACCGATAAGCGCGTGCACCGCATCAAGAAAACACTCCTCACACTCGATGATCACCAATCAACGGATCTGTGGGTTCTGCAGGATATCGACAAGCGACAACACGGACTCATTCAAAATCTGCTCGGATTCGGCTCCATCATTCTCGAGGCACAGGATACCCAGGTGCGTATTCATTTCACTCCGCGAATCGCAGAGAAGTACACACTGTTCACGCGGCTCCGCGAACAGGCCCGCGTCAACGTGAGTCGGCTGGAAGAAGCCTTTCGCAAAGGGAAAACTCCTTGATGAGCACTCATCAGAACACATCCATCACCCTCCGTCAGCGCGTTGTGCTTCACCTGAATGGAATGAAGGTGGTACAAATCCGTTCCTTTGCGAAAAGCCGTCGTCCTCATGGGCCTCTGCGGACTCTGCCTGAGCGGCAGCGCGTTCTCCGCGCAGGATTGCAGCACGCAAGAGGGCGCCGCGTACCAGAAGTGCCTCTTCAAAGAAGAGGAGGCTCTCATCAAAGAGCAGCTTGCCGCCTACAAGGCCATGATCGACCGCAACAAAGAATCGGTGAAGGCGCAGTATGACACGCAGATCAATCAGGAGGATTTTGCGTGGAAGGATGTGGATTTGCAGATGCAGACCGAGGAGGCCCAGCGCAAGTTGCGCATCACCCAGCTGGGCAGTGCGAAGGAGCATGCGGCGGAGTCCCAGATCGAAAAGAACCTCCTCACTCGTCTGCAGAAGATCCGTTCGCTCACCGCGACCGTACACCGCAACAAAGTGAGTAAGCTCACAAGCAGCAAAAAGGCGGAACTGGAGGACTACGACAACGCACTCAAAGAATACGAACTGCAGCTTCGCCGTCAGAAAATGCCCTCTCTGTGAGGACTGATGATTAGGACACACCATCGGATCAAGTCCACTACTGCACCTTGACGAAAACCCGCTCACATAGGACCATACCCCTCCAACCTTCACCTCTCCTCTCATGAAGAAACTCCTCCTTGCAGGCCTTGGCCTCCTCCCGCTCCTCTTCCTCGCTCAGGGTGTCCATGCGGAGAGCTACCGGTACGATTGTCTGTGCCTCTACTCCGATCCGCGCGGCACCTGCCGTGAGTACACCTGCGACGCATACCGCAACAGCCGCAGTTCCTACTATAACAGTCGTTCCTGCAACGACCGCTACGACGATTGTGGCTACAACACCTATCGTCCCCGCTACTGGAATTCTTCGAACCAGTACTACTACAACAACAGCAACGACTACAACTGGTACTACAACCGCTACAACTCCCGTACGAGCTACTACAACTATCCTTCCTACAACGATTACAACGACTACGGGTATCCCTACTACTACTGAAGCAGATCTTCAGGAGGAACGACTGCCCCGCAGCAATGCGGGGTTTTCGGTGTTTGATTGATAATTGTAATTATGTTATAATTACATATTCTCGTATTTCCGGGAACATTGCTACCATGCACTGACGCATGACGGAAGGAACACACAACTCCAGGCTCACAAAAATCGTCTGTACGCTCGGACCCTCCAGTAGAACGGAGGAACAGGTACAGGCGCTGGCCGCATCCGGCATGAACGTCGCCCGGATCAATCTTTCGCATGGATCACGCGCGGAACACGAAAGAGCAATCCACATCATCCAGGCGCTCAATACGAAAGGATTCTGCATTGCCACGATGCTGGATACGCGCGGCGCGGAAATTCGCACGGGGATCGTCATACAGCCCATTCCCATTGCCGTCGGCCAGGAAATCGTCTTCTCCGCTGATCCGCAGCACTCTGACGCGAAAGGCCGCACGGTGATCGAGGTCAATTACGATGGATTCTCAAACGACGTGCACGAAACCAATACGATCCTCATCGATAACGGCACCATCTCGTGCACGATCCTCTCGATCGAATCGGATGGCAGCGTGGTGGCCAAAGCCAAAGATGCGGGTTCCATCGGCTCCCGTCGGCACATCAATCTGCCCGGAGCGGATATTGACCTGCCTTCCCTCACCAAGAAGGACTGGGATGACATTGCGTTCGGCGCGGAGAGGGGCGTTGATTACGTGGCGCTGTCCTTCATCCGCTCAGCGGAGGAGATCACGGAAGTGCGGTCACTGCTGCAGAAGAAGGGCAGTGACATGAAGATCATCACGAAGATTGAAACGAAAAGGGCCGCCGAAGAGAATCTGGCGGAAATCATCGCCGCGTCGGACGGCATTATGGTGGCACGCGGCGATCTGGGCACCGATATCCCCATCGAGGAACTTCCGGCGATTCAGGACGAGATCGTGTCCCGGTGCCGCGACGCGGGAAAACCCGTCATCGTGGCCACGCACATGCTCGAGAGCATGAGCACCTATCCCCTCCCCACACGCGCAGAAGTGACCGATGTGGCTCACGCAGCCTCCACCTGCGCCGATGCGACGATGCTCTCGGGCGAAACGGCATCCGGCAAGCACCCGGTGAAGTGCGTGGAGATGATGGATCGTATTCTCCGCGCGACCGAGGCGCATAACGCCCGGCTGAGCGAGTGCACCGAAGGGGCAGTGCACAATGAGCGGGAAGCGCGAGCACAGGCCGCGGTCACACTCGCGAACTCGTCGCATGCCGAGGCGATCGTCGTGATCACGAAATCCGGACAGACCGCGCGCGAGCTCGCCAAGTTCCGCCCCCGGATTCCGGTGATCGCCTTCGCGCCCACAGGCTCGGTCCATCAAAAGCTCAGCCTGAACTTCGGCGTGTTCCCCGTCCTCGCGATGTTCACCGATCCGGATACAACGATAGAAACCGGCATCGCCGCTGCAAAGAAGGCCGGCCTGCTCAAGAAGGGCATGCGCGTGGTTCTGCTCTCGGATGCCCCGGCGAAGGGCGGCAACGTCAGTACTGTCCAGATGCGGACGATTGCGTAGGGGATAGGGCTAGGGTTAGGGTGAGGAATGGAGTGTATTGTTCTTCAAAGAGACCCATATCTATGAATTTTTCCCTAACCCTAAACACTAACCCCAGCCCTACTTCCACTTGTGCCACGGCATTTCCAGCTCATCCAGAGGGATATCGTCCAGTGAGACGCCGGGACCCGACACCTTCTTCGAGAAGACAAAGAGCGAGCCGAGGCGGCGACGGAAGACCACGCCGACCACAACGATGAGTAACGCCAATACTGCACCGGCAACGGAAAGCTCCGTCGTGTAGCGCTCGATCAGCGCAATAGACGAGCACGTATCCGTGCACGCATCGCCACCATCGCAGTCCTCGGAAGAATCCACAACATGATCCCCGCACACGGGCTTGCGGCAGGAAAGTCTGCAGGCATTGGGGAGCGTATCGGAATTCGAGAGGCCGTCGTCGCACTCCTCGCCGGGCTGCAGGACGCCATCGCCGCACTTCTCGAGACGACAGTCGGCGCTGCAACCATCGCCGCCTTCGGCATTCCCGTCGTCGCACAGCTCGCCTGCCTCCAGGACGTTATTGCCGCAGGTCGGATGCCTGCACGTATTCGGACAGGAATCATCATTGATCTGGTTACCGTCATCGCACTGTTCCTTGCCCTCGACGAGGCCGTCGCCGCACAGAGGGAGCTTGCAGCTATTCGGGCATTCATCGAAGGAATTCCGGTTACCGTCGTCACATTCCTCGCCGGGCTGCATCACGCCGTCGCCGCACTTGGCCCTCAGGCAGGAGTTATTGCAGACGTCATCCGGAATGCGGTTTCCGTCGTCGCACTCCTCGCCCGCCTGCACCACGGCATCGCCGCAGCGGGCCTTCTGGCAGCCATTCGTGCAGGCATCATCATTGATCTGGTTGCCGTCGTCGCACTCCTCGCCACGCTGCATCACGCCATCGCCGCACTGAGGCAGCGTGCAGCTGTTGGAACAGGTATCCGTATCATTCCTGTTACCGTCATCGCATTCCTCCGTTCCCTCGCGGATGCCATTGCTGCATTCGGGAAGGCGGCAGTTGTTCGGACAGGGATCCCAGTTGTTGAAATTTCCGTCATCGCACTGCTCACGGCCTTCCATCACACTGTCGCCGCACACCGAGAGCGCGCAGTCATTCGGACAGTCATCGAGATTGCTGCGGTTGCCGTCGTCACACTCCTCTCCCGTCTGCACAACACCGTCGCCGCAACGGGATGCTTTGCACGTATTGCTGCACGCATCGTCGTTCTCCCGATTGCCATCATCGCACTCCTCGTTCAGCTGCACGAATCCATCACCGCAACGGGGACGCGTGCACTGATTAGTACAGTTGTCCTCCTCCACGCGGTTTCCGTCATCGCACTCCTCGCCGGCCTCCACCTTGCCATCACCGCACAACACAGCTGACACGGACGATGATGCGGAAGAGACTTCCGGGGCGGCATGCAACTGCTCAGAGGAAGACGAGACACCGGCGCTGGAACTGAGCACGCTGCTACCACTGGTATCCTCAACGGACAGGATGCTGGACGATTCGGCAGTTGCAGAGGAAACAGCAAGAGAGGAAGAAGAGGCGGACGACGTGCAAGCTGGCTTGAATTTCCACTGACATCCCCCTTCACACAACCCCTCTGCATCGCAGATGGGCGCGGCGCACGTGCGGCCGCAGGCACTCTCGACATACTGCAGCTTCGTGGTGAGCAGATTCGTCTCCGGATCCAGGATGTAGACTTCCTGCACCGCGGGTTCGCACTCCTCCCCCAGATACGGCGTGATGACGCTGTCACCGCAGAAGAGGGCGATGCAGTAGGGCGAACAGGAGCTCAAGCCGTTGAACCTGCCCAGATCGCACTGTTCACCCTCCGATTCATTGAGAATGCTATCACCGCAGTGCGGCGGCTTGCTCTGCTGAGAGGACGATGAGGAACCGGGGCGAACCGGACATCCCGGCGATCCGTACGGCAACCCGATGCATTCCTCGGGTGCGCTCTCTTGCGCACTCCCGGTCGATTGCAGCGCAGTCGCGAGCGTGATCAATCCCACAACACAGAGTGTGACAGCCAGGTAGTGTTGTTTTCTCTGCATGTTTCCAAGTATTCTACCACATTTCGCCCTCCCGCTCACGACCCGTGAATTGCGAAATCAATTAGTTATTGTTTAATATCTATATTTGCGGATTGCTCAATAGAGGCCACGGTCGTGTCCTCCTGAATGTAACGGGGGTTGCGTACGGCCACCATCGCCTGCACAACGGCATCATCCGAGAGCTGGTGCAGCGCCTGGGCCTCCGCCACCTGCATATTGAGAATCTCCTCCTCCAGGAGAAGCTGGGAGCGTTCCCGTTCCAGATTCCTGAGCTGGTAGCCCTTCGTGGCAGTGGCGTTCTGGTGGAAGAGGATGAAGAGCGCGAGGAGAAAGATGAGCGAGCCGATGCACACCATGAGCAGAATGGTGCTCTGGTTGACCATGCGACCGAGACTGGCGCGGGACGTTGGAGCCGAAAGAGTTGCTATGGGATCGGGCACGCTGACGAGTAAGTGTAGCAGACGGGGAAAGGAATCACGATAGCGGAGTGTTTCTCCGCATGATGACACGTAACTTCGCACTGCGCGAACGGGGATTGGTGCACTGCTCCCTGTCGGAGGGAACGACGGCTTTGCGCGTGAGCAGGCTGAAGTCGGCAGGATGAAGATCCTGGCCGGTGGCAGAATCTTTCGGAGCAGTGGTGAGTGTGCGAAACACCTGCTTCACCCGCCGATCCTCGAGGGAATGGTAACTGATCACCCCCATGCGCCCACCGGGATTCAACAACGCAGGACCGGCTGACAGCAGGGAATCGAGGGCACCCAGTTCGTCATTCACCGCAATGCGCAGCGCCTGAAACACCTGCGGCATCACGGAGGCAGCCCTCCACCCGAACACGGACTCAACGATACGTACAATGGAGAACGTCGTGTCGGTCGCGCCCTCCTTCAGTTTCTGCGCAAGGCGGTGCGCGGACTTGATCTCACCGAATTCCCGCAAGGCGCGCGTGAGCTCATGGAGGGAAACCCGCTGCAACCAGAGCGCGGCCGGCAAACCTTGCGTGCGATCGAAGCGCAAATCGAATGGAACATCCTCGCGGAACGTGAATCCGCGACCGGGTTCATCCACATGCGGCGAACTCAACCCAAGATCCGCAAAGAGAATATCCACGTTGGGCAGATTCCGTCGCTCGAGATCACGAAAATTCCTATGCTCGAATTTTTTGTTCCCCGGAAGAACATCCAATCTCACCTGCGCCCGCGCGAGATTCTCCGCATCCGCATCGAGACCGATGAACGTGCCGCGCTCACCGATCTTTTTCAAGAGTGCCTCCGCATGACCACCGAGTCCCAGTGTGACATCCAAGACGGTTTCACCACTCTTCGGATCGAGAAGAGTGATGGTTTCTGAGAGCAAAACCGGCGTGTGCTGCGAAGGGACAATCACGCCCGGAGTGTAGTGTGCAGAACCACCGTTTCAATGGATTCACCTTGCGTCTTTCATGCGGCGTTTCAATGTATACAAAATTTGTACGAAATATCCAATTTTTCCAAATGCAAGATGAGCTGAAATGGCTATTAAACGCTGTAGAGACAAGCATTGATATAACATGGAAACTAACTATAATGCTTCGCTTTGATCCCGCTCATCCCTCTCGCGTTGGGCGTCTCGCTCGCCATGAGCCCAACCCCCCTGGCCCCCGTCCCCTCCTCCGTTTCCCAGTCGGAGTGGCACGCACAGATCGGTGACCGCATCGTGGTCGACACGCAGGTCAATCAGGGATTCCTGATTCATCGCGACGGCCGCTACCTGCAGTTTCCCGTCGCAACGGGACAGCGAAAGTTCGTGTGCTACATCGGCCGCTGCTACAACGCAACCACTCCCGAGCGCACCTGGCAAATCGCATCGAAAGATATCAAAGGAGATCACATCACCTTCGGCCCGAGCGGCAGATTTCTGCGTCTCTTCTACAAAGAGGAGAGCACACCGTACGGGTTCCACGAGTATGGGTATGAGGATCGCATGTTCGATGACCAGCCGCGGTTCAAGAGCATGGGCTGCATCATTGTGAAGAAGGAGATCATGGATATCCTCGATCATACCTTTGCCGTGAACGAGGGGAATGTGCATGTCGTCACGAAGTACGGCATCGAAGAACCTGTTGCGCTGGCGCTTGCGCCGTAGGGATGACGCCCTTTTCCACTGGCGCCTGACGCATGAGCCTCTTATACTTTTTCGCGTGGAGAGGTGGCTGAGCGGCCGAAAGCACCACACTGCTAATGTGGTATACGGGTAAAACCGTATCGAGGGTTCGAATCCCTCCCTCTCCGCCACTCGACTCAGCCTCACTGTGTTCGGCTTCGCTCATGGGCTCCGGCGCTGCGCGCCTACGACCATCTGTTCAACGAGTCGAATGCCCCGAGCGAACGAAGTACAGCGAAGTGAGTCGAGGGGCACACCAATTTCGTCCGCCTGCGGCGGACTACGCCAGGATTGGCCATGAGGCTGAAAACAAATAATGGAGGGGCACAACGAAGACGGCCCTCCCATTCCGCCAGCAACTAGCTGACTCTGTAGTTAGTTGTGCCTGCGTATTTACACGCGTACGATGTACCTCATGAAAATGCTGAGGCTGCCTCATGTGAGTAAGTATGCGCGGAGGGGCGGAGCGATCGTTCTAGCGGTTGCCATTGCGCTCTTCGTCCTTGGCAGGTTTGGGTTGGGCACTGACCTCTGGGAAGACGTTGCCATTGTATTTTTTGCACCAATATTTGCTGTCTCTTTGGGACTCAGTATGACAGGCATACCTCCATCGCCCATTGAAGCGTTTTTTTCAATCTTCTTCAGCATTGCCATTACAGCACTAGTGTATTTCTTTATTGGTGCACTACTGGGAACTTGGTATGAAAAGTCGAGGCATAAAGTTCTTTTTCTCATTGTTGCGATTGGATTGCCATGCATCCTCGTAGGGGCGGTCATGGCAAAACATTCTCAGGAAGAGTGGGAGCGTTGGCGTCAGGATGGGCATATGACCCGAGCGGAATGTGACAAGCTCAGTGACGAAAAGAAAATCGGCGAATGTTACTCACACAATTACGGGCTTCGTTTCTTCGCTAATGACACGTCGGATGTTTCCATCTGCAATCGTATTGCGTTATATCGCATATTCGATGCAACGACATGCGCATCTGATTTCGGCAAATGGTTTGATGAGAATACATGCAATCAATTCGATCTTCCGCGTCTGCGGGCGGCGTGCATTAGCCGTCTCGCACCCCGTCGTGATGATGCGTCTCTGTGCAACACCATTCCAGAGGATATGATGGACGACACCGGCAAGAATATCGGCAGGGAATTCAGAGAGGGATGTAGAGAGCAGGTTGCGGAATTCGAGGAGCAAAGAGTTTTTTGCATGCAGGTATTCGCTCGCGATCGAGATCAAAGGGAAAGTTGCCTGAGATCTCTCAAATGATTCAAAGCCGCTTTGCTTCCTTCCTCTCCACTATGAAAGGCTACGTCACCAACATCGAACAATCATCACTCGAAAACACCTGCTTCCGGCACGTCCTCTACACGACGCAGCGCACGCAGCTCGTCCTCATGAGTATTCCCGCAGGCGAAGACATCGGCATGGAAGTGCACTCTGATCACGATCAATTCATCCGCGTGGAACAGGGCACGGGAAAGGCCATTCTGGACGGCGTCGAACACCCACTTCAGGATGGATCGGCCGTCTTGATTCCAGCGGGAACGCAGCACAACATCGTGAATACCGGCAAGGGCGATATGAAGCTCTACACAATCTATGCTCCTCCCGAGCACCGTGACGGCACGATGCACCACACCAAGGCAGATGCGGTAGAAGAACACTTCGATGGGAAGACGACGGAGTAATTCATGAGAGACAAACCTACGGTTTTTCTCTCATGCACTCTCTTTTCCCTTCAGTGGTGCGGCTCCAGCCATGGGTCCCGTCAGAGCCACCCACGGCTTCGCCGCAATATTTTTTCTATCTCGTAAGGTATAAAGTAAACATATGACAAGCGTACTCGGAATCGATCTCGGCGGAACCAAGCTGGCCATCGCACGCTTCGAAACAGAAACCTGGAAGAAGCAGGATGAGCGCGTACTTCCGACTGCGGGAAAAACCTTTCCGGCAATCGTGGAAGAAATGCTCTCGCTCATCAAGGCATTCCGCACCGGTGACACCACGGCGATTGGCGTCGGTGTACCGGGACTGATTGAGAAGGACAGCGGAGAGATCCGGGCAGTCCCCAACATCCCTGAAGGGAACGGCTTTCCGCTCCTCGCCACTCTCAAGCAAGCGACGAAGCTTCCCGTTTTTCTCGAAAATGATTCCGCCTGCTTCGCGCTTGCCGAGGCGCTGCAGGGAGCAGGCAAAGGCCAGAGTGTCGTTGTTGGAATCACCATGGGTACGGGAGTGGGCGGAGGCATTGTGGTGGACGGAAAAATCTTTCGTGGCCAACACGGGTACGCGGCGGAGTTCGGCCACATGCTCTTGAAGCCCGGCGAGTCGCCCACCCTCCAAGAAGCCAGACGCGGGGAGATCGAGGAATTCCTTTCAGGAACGGCACTGCGTCGCCGTTGTC
>CAZVLZ010000004.1:0-36213 GCA_964628345.1 uncultured Candidatus Peribacteria bacterium
TGGACGATGGAGGCGGCAATGAATGCCGAGAGCGCCATCACCATACCGAGGCGCACGACGGTGTACTGCTTGAGGGTCATGGGAGGAGGGGGAACACAGGTATGTTATATATTTCTAACACCTGAGTCAAGTGAGAACATGCCTACTCCGCAGGATGCGACTTCCCCTATACTGGCGTCACGCAAGCCGCTTTAGCTCAGTGCCTAGCTGCGGCCTGCCGCAGCGTCATAAAATAGCTTTGCTCGGATAGATATATGATCTTTCTCCCACCTCGAAACCTAAGCCGCTTTAGCTCAGTGGTAGAGCAACTCACTTGTAATGAGTAGGTCCGGGGTTCAAATCCCCGAAGCGGCTCCAGCCCATCTCTTCGCTCAGTGGTACCCGCCCGAACGTACCGACATTCGGTACGGGCGGGGAGCAACTCACTTGTAAGAGTGAAGTCCGGGGTTCAAATCCCCCTCCCAGAGCCAAGCTCTTGAGCACAAGCTCGAAGAGCGCCCTGCGAAAGGCTTGGATCGCAGTCCCATATGGGAGAAGCGGCTCCATTTTCTTCATCTAACCATCTTGCGGGAAATATCTGTCTGCAGGAAAATGCGGCTTCCTGCTCTTTGGATGATCGCCCCGCACTCTTGCTTCGCAAAAGTACGGGGAGGAACGTCCGGGCTCCATTGGAACGCCTAGTGGGTAACGCCCACCCGTGCAACGTATATCCGGCAAGGTTGTACGCGGACCAGTACCACAGAGACGAGACCCCGCTCTGCGGGGCCATATGAAACGCCACGCTCAGCGTGGACCTTCACTACTCATCGCACGAAGCAAGAGGTTTACCCCTCCGTAGCTCCGAGCGAAGCGAGGAGCGAAGGGGGGCAAACTCTAGGTGGAGCAAGGAGGATTTGGGTTTTCGGATTACGCAGTGGTTCCGCTGTGCCGATCACCCCTCCGCACCGAGGTCTTCGGGTAACCGGGACCCCAGAGAGATGGTCATCTCCCGCCCCTTCATGGGGGCGAGGAACAGAACCCGGCGTACAGAAGAGCGGGACCATATACCATCATGAGCTCGGGGCAGACGTCCGGAGCTCATGACCGTGCCCGAGAACAGGAAACGTCCTCCATCAGACAGTCCCTTTTGAAAGAGCGCAATCAAAACCCCGCACTCTTGGGAACAAAAGCGCGGGGTGATCGGACAAAACTCTCTCGCTCTCTCTTCAGCGCGTGACGGAGATGGTCTGGCTCTGTTCCGCCTCAGGCGCAGTAACGGTCACGCGGCCGTCAGTGAGGGAAATATCATAGTTCGTGTCATTCCCCGTGGCGCCCGAGGGATCGGTGGGCAGATCCACGATGTAGGACGCCGTGAGGGAATCCAGGTCACACCCTCCGGTCACGCCGGAGCAGGCCGAGCCCTTTACACAAATGCTTCCACCGCTGCCAGCCGCGAGGCAGCCCGGCATGGTGCCATTGTTATCAATGGCGTACTGATACACCGCATTCAGAATGGTATTCACATCACTGCGGCGTTGCGCGTTGCGCGCATCCCCCATCTGCTTGTTGGGATTGATCGCCACAATGACGATGGAGGCGAGAATGGCAATGATGCCGATGACGAGGAGAAGTTCAATCAGTGTGAACCCCTCTCGGGAGAAATGACGTTTCATGGGAAAGTGGGGAAGAGATAGAAAGAGAACGAGCGGAACAACAGGCGGAATGCTCCCGTGCAGTGTAACAACTTTTTTTCCGGGCCGCTCTGTTTTTGTTGACCGATACCACGAAAGGTTTTTGAAACTTCATCAACTGCACGGCAACGCGCTTCACGGGCGGCAGAATCATGAATCGAGCCAAAAAATGTATGCCACGACCCATGACCGGCACCTCATTCCATGACCACTCCTCCGCGGCATATTGTTCTGTCAGTCCAGCAGGGCTTGTACCTGCCTGATGATCTCCATGATGGGTGTATCGGATTTCACGTAGTACCCCACAGCACCAAGGGACAGGGCGCGTTCTTTGTCCTTGCTCTGACCAAGATTGCTCAAGATCACCGTCGGCGTCTGCACGCCGCGATGCTTCATTTCCGCCATGAACGTGAATCCATCCATCCGCGGCATCATGAGATCGAGCAGGATGACGTCATACTGTTTTGCGGTGGCTTCCTTGAGCGCCTCTTCGCCATCGAGACAGATGTGCGTGTTGAATCCCTCGTGCTGAAACTTGAGCTCCAGTGCACGGGCCAGCGGCAGCTCGTCTTCCACGATGAGAATGCGTCTCGGGTCTTTACTTGAACCCTGTTCCGAGGACACGGTCGGAGCATTCATCGTTCCTTCGCCGGAATCGGAGGCTTGAACGGGGTTTAGGGGAGTCGTCATGGATATGCGTCTTACTGTGTAATGATAGCATAAAAACGTGTTTTCTGCAAAGTCCACCCGGTGGAGGTTCCCGAGCGAAAAGTTGACGAAATACAAACTCTCCCCCTAGGCTCTTCCGTGACGCCCGCCGTGGAACGTGCGCAGAAGGGCGCTTTCGTACACTTTTCTCCCCATTTCGTATGAATGCTCTGCTCCTGGAAGTCCTCTCGCCGGTCATCGCCGTCATCGGACTCCTCTACAGTCTCGTCTTTTGGAATGCGGTAAAGGCCGCTCCCACGGGCACGCCCGCCATGGAGAAGGTCGCCCATGCGATCTCGCTCGGTGCGCGCGCCTTCATCAAACGGCAGTACCGCACGATCACGCTCCTCGCCCTCGCGGTCGGTTTGCTCATGATCATCGTGTACGGCTTGAGTGGAGGAGAGCAGAGCTGGGCACACGGCTTTGAAGTGGGCGTTTCATTCCTGCTCGGTTGTTTGCTCTCTGGCATCGCCGGCGTCGTGAGCATGGTCGTGGCGACGAAAGCCAACCTGAAAGTGGCAGCGAGTTCCCGCGAGGGTCTCAATAGCGCTCTCCAGATGGCTCTGCGCAGCGGCACGGTATCCGCGCTCGTCATCACCGCGCTCTCTCTTCTCGGCATCAGCGCCCTCTATCTCTTCTACCGCGTCGGCATGGGCTTGTCGGCGGAACGCATCCCTGCACTGATCGTCGGGTACGGATTCGGCGCAAGCTTCGTGGCGCTCTTCGCACAGCTCGGCGGCGGCATCTACACCAAAGCCGCCGATGTGGGTGCGGATCTGGTCGGAAAGATCGAGGCGGGTATTCCGGAAGATGATCCCCGCAATCCCGCCGTGGTCGCGGACCTCGTGGGCGATAACGTGGGTGACTGCGCGGGTCGCGGCGCGGACCTGTTCGAATCCATTTCGGCAGAGAATATCGGCGCGATGGTGTTGGGGGTCGCGCTCTACCCAGTCTTCGGACTCAAAGGCATCCTCTTTCCGCTCGTGCTGCGCGCCTTCGGACTGCTCGCGACCATTGTTGGTGTCTACACCGTCCACGCGAAGGAGGGCGACAGCCCCATGGCCGCGATGGTGCGCGGGTACTGGATCACGACGATCCTCACGACCGTCATCCTCTACGTCTGTTCCGCACTGATGCTCGGCACGAACGCTTCGACGGGAGTCTTCGGCGCGCTGATCGGCTTTTTCTCGGCCTCGAATGCCGCTCTGTGGTTCTTCCTCTGTGGAGTCGCCGGCATTCTGACGAGCGTTGCCTTCGTCTACATCACCGACTACTACACCAGCAAGGACCACCGTCCGGTTCAGGCGATTGCCAAGGCCTGCACAACCGGCCACGCCACCAACATCATCTCAGGCACGGCCATCGGCATGGAGTCGACGGGTCTCTCGGTGTTGACGGTGTGCGCCGCCCTCTTCGCCTCGTACTGGTTCGGTGAGCAGACGGGCATCGCCGCAGGAGGTCTGTACGGCACGGCTGTCGCCACCATGGGCATGCTCACGATGGTGGGTTACGTGCTCGCGATGGATATGTTCGGACCGATCACGGACAACGCCGGAGGCATCGTGGAAATGAGCAAGGCTCCCGATGAGCTGCGCAAGGTCACGGATGAACTGGATGCCTGCGGCAACACCACCAAGGCTCTCACGAAGGGATACGCCGTCGGGTCCGCCGCGCTCGCCGCCTTCCTGCTCTTCTCGGCCTTTCTGGAAGAAGCGCACATCACCGTCGTCGACCTGGCCAAGGTCCCCGTCTTCATCGGCGCCTTCCTCGGCGCGGTCGTCGTCTTCTTCTTCACGTCCCTCACCATCCGCGCCGTGGGTCGCGCCGCGGGCGTGATCGTGGAGGAAGTCCGCAAGCAGTTTAGGGAGCATGCCGGTATCATGCAGGGAACGGAGGAGCCGGATTACGCCGCCGCGGTGGACATCGCCACCAAAGGCGCACTCAAAGAAATGGTCCTCCCCGGCCTCGTGGCCGTCATCGCCCCGATCGCTGTCGGCGTGATTTTCCGCGCAGAGGCGGCAGCGGGCCTGCTGATGGTCGGCACCATCACGGGTGTCATTCTCGCCGCCTACCTGAATAACGCGGGCGGCGCGTGGGACAATGCCAAGAAGTTCATCGAGTCGGGAGCCTACGGCGGCAAGAAGAGCCCCGCGCACCAGGCCGCTGTCACGGGCGACACCGTGGGCGACCCCTTCAAGGACACAGCCGGCCCCAGCCTGCACGTCTTGATCAAGCTCTTCTCGACCTTAACGCTCGCACTGGCCGCTCTCTTCATTTGAATCTTCTCGCCTATCCTCCTGAGAGCCGAGGCAGGAAACCTCGGCTTTTGGGCTTGTCTGGCCAAGGACCCGGGGTAGGATTTCTCCCTTATGCCGAAGAAAAGACGCGATGCCGGGTTGCCGCAGGAGGTCCTGCAAACATTCGAGTCCTCCGTGGAATCGCGAGCGGGAGCATTCAGGCATGAAGCGATTTTGACGAAGCAACGATTACTCAACCGGGTGCAGCAACTGCTATCGGGCATCGATGCCATCCTGAAGGCGGAACAACCGGCGAGTCCGCCGGAGGGCGAACCGATGGATCGACTGATCGAACGGGAAGCCCGCCTGCGCGCACATCTGGAACAGACCCCGCGCCTGCAAGAGATCCTCAAGCGGTGCGGGGAATTGCGCGAGGCACTGACGTCCCTGATGGCTCTGGAGAGAGAAACTGCGCAGACACTGGAGACGCCCGGGGTTCCGACTGATCCGGATATCCTGAAGCGAAATATCCTCGAATTGCATCTCTGCCATCGTGCTCAGAAGCGCATGGTCAGACTCGGTATCCATACGTTCGGCGACTTGGTGCGCCTGAGCGAGAAAGAATTGCTGGATGGCGCGAAGAATTTCGGACCGTCGAGCATGGACGATACCCGGGTGAAACTGGCCGGCTTCGGCCTCAAATTGCGTGGGGAATGAGTGCTCGGCCCCTTGGCTTCCCGCCGTCGTATCGCTAGACTCCATCCGCTCGTTTCTTCCCATGCTTCGACGCGCCCTCCTCTCGGTCAGTGACAAACACGGCATCGAGGAATTCGCCCAGGGGCTCGCTGAACTCGGTTTCGAAATCATTTCGACGGGAGGAACGCAAAAAGCCCTGGAGAAAGCCAAAATCAAAGTAACGCCTGCGGAGAAAGCGACGGGGTTTCCCGAGTGCTTTGGTGGCAGACTGAAGACCCTGCACCCGCTCATTTTCGGCGGGATTCTCTTCAAACGCGGTGACAAGACGCACGTGGCCGAGGCGAAAAAACTGGGGATCGAACCGATCGATTTGGTCTGCGTGAACCTCTACCCGTTCGAAGAGACTGCAGCTAGGCCCGGTGTGACGCGCGAGGAGGTGATCGAGCAAATCGACATCGGCGGACCCAGCCTGCTCCGTGCCGCAGCCAAAAATGCCGAGAGCGTGACGGTGCTCTGCGATCCGCAGGATTACACATCCGTACTTGCAGAATTGAAGAGCGGAAAGGATACGACGCCCGCAACCCGCAAACGCCTCGCTGAAAAAGTCTTTCTGCACACCGCCGCCTACGACTGCGCCATCACCCAAACCCTCTCGGATGGGGACCACGCGGGCGTGATGCTCACGAACCGCATGAAGCTTCGCTACGGCGAAAATCCGCACCAGTGGGGCGCCTTCTATGCATTGAAAGGAAACCCTCCGCCGTGGACCGTGCTGCAGGAGGAAAAACCCTTCGGCTCCCCGTCCGATCCGGCCACTGGCCGGACGGGCGCTCAGGGCAAGCAGATGAGCTATCTGAACATTCTGGACGCCGACGGCGCGTGGAACCTGGTCTGTGAATTCGACGAGCCGACGGCCGCCTGCATCAAGCATGCCAATCCCTGCGGCGTTGCTTCGCACAAAGACATCGCAGAGGCCTTCCAGCGCGCGTACGACGCTGACCGCCTGTCGGCCTTCGGCGTGATTATCGCCCTCAACCGGACCTGCACCGCGGAAGTCATTCAGAAAGTATTGGATCAAAAAATCTTCGTCGAGATCATCATCGCCCCAGCGTATGAACCGGAAGCGCTGGAGCTCCTCAGAAAAAAACCGAAAATCCGCGTGATCGAAAACCACTGTACGACGCCTAATCAGGAAATCACTTCCTTCCGCACCGCGCTCGGCGGCATGCTCGTCCAGAATCTGGATACGCGCGTGGTCACGGAGAAGGATCTCAAGAGCGTGACGGACGCGAAGCCCACGAAAGAACAGATCCGCGATCTGCTCTTCGCCTGGAAGGTGGTGAAGCACGCCAAATCGAACGCCATTGTCTTCGTGAAGGATGCCTGCACGGTGGGCATCGGCGCGGGCCAGACGAGCCGGGTGGATTCCACGATCATCGCGGCGCGGCGTGCCGGTGAGAAAGCCAAAGGCGCTGTGATGGCCTCGGATGCGTTCTTCCCCTTCCCGGATAGTGTGGAGGAGGCTGCAAAATACGGCATCGCGGCAATCATTCAGCCAGGAGGCTCCGTGCGGGATGAGGAAGTGATCGCAAAAGCGAACGCCCTCAAAATCCCGATGGTCGTAACGGGGGTGAGGGGATTTAGACACTGAATCGGATCATTTTTTGTCAGCAGGTTTTTCGTCCAAGCTGGTAAATGTCATCAGTCCCATTTCTTTGGCAACAGCTCGAATGTTCTCTATTTGCGCCACCAATGCCTTTTTGGTACCGCGCGGGTAGATAGACCCGGGATCTTCGACATGGATCGAAACGTTGGCCCTGTCAGAGAAGCGCGCGGCGGCACGCACTAAATGATGATCCTCTGAATCAGCGGGAACCGCGATGTGAATACCATCACATTGTCTGCAATCTCCCGGGCAGAGGTGGAATTCTTTTGGCATAGGAGACGTATTTTGTGTGAATGAAGACGAAAAGTCCAACTGTTATCTTACAGCTTCCTCCGCCCCTCTACCGCTTCTTTCAGTGTGATCTGATCGGCAAATTCGATATCCGCACCCATGGGCAGCCCGTGCGCAAGGCGGGTGATTTTCTGCACTTTCTCTTTCAGCCGTTCGCGGATGAAGCTGGCGGTGGCCTCGCCTTCCACATCCGGATTGGTTGCCACGATCACCTCTTCGACCTTTCCGTTCGCGCAACGATCGACGAGCTCCTTCAACCTCAGCTGCTCCGGTCCCATCCCATCGATGGGGGAGAGGACGCCGTGCAGCACGTGATAGACGCCTTTGAAACCGGAGCGCTCGAACGCGATGACATCGAGCGGATTTTCGACGACCAGAATGATCGTGTGATCGCGGGAGGTATCCATGCAAATCGAACACTCCTCCTGCAGCGTCACCATCTGGCAGTGTTTGCAATATTTGAGCTCCACTTTCAGGTCCGCCAGCGCCTTGCCGAGTGACTCCGGCGACGCTTTGGAGCTGCGGAGCAGATGAAACGTTAAGCGTTCGGCGGACTTTTGGCCGATGCCCGGGAGTTTACTGAATTCTTCGATGGCCTTCGCGATTTGTGGTGGGAGGAGGGACATGGGAATGAGCTTCTTAGCTGGTTGGCTTCTTAGCTTTTAGGGAGAAGGGAGGAGAAATGAGCATGCACATCATTCCGAAGAAGCAAGAAAACAACAAGTAGAGAGGCTACTCAATAATCCCCCGTCTGCTTCAGCTTGCGCGTAACCTCACGCTCCTTGATCCGTTGCCGCTTATCAGTCTTCTTTCGTCCGCGCCCAATACCGAGCAACAGCTTCACAAAACGTCCGACGTGCATGGCGAGCGGCACCACCGTGAACCCTTTCTCCTCCGCCCGCGCCGTGAGCTTTTTTAATTCCACCGCCTTGAGGAGGAGAACGCGATCACGCCGTTCCTCGTGCGGTACAGTGGCCGCAAAGGAATAGGCGGCAATGGAGGCATTCTTCAATACTGCTTTGCCATCGCGAAATGTCACGTAGGCACCCGCCAAATTCACATGTCCTGCTCTGCACGACTTCGCCTCCGGACCCGTTAGCATGATGCCGGCCTCCACCGTTTCGAGGATCTCGTAATCAAAACGCGCGCGCCGGTTCTCGGCAATAACCTTCATCGCATGAGAGTATGCGCGAAAGCAACGGCAGCCGCCAATGGCTTCCACCGGCCAAAACACAGAGGTTACGGTAACTTGACATTCTCATGACTTTTTCTGTAAGCTACTTAAGCCATCACATAACTCCTCCCCTTCACTATTTTGGGGTCCTCAAGGAGAACGGACTGACGGACTTTAAAATAGTGAGGGGGGCGGCGCTCCGGATTTCCGGGCGAACAGTGTAAACGATGGCATCCATTCTGGGCATTTGCCCAACTCTTGTCGGGCGAGTGCCCATTTTTAATGCGCGGGATGGCCACCAAAGCCTACATCAATAATTCTGGAACAATGAGGCCGAGCATCCGATCTCCAAACAGAATCGTGAGCAAGACCGCTACAGCCAGAAACGGCCCCAGGGGTATGTGGCTCTTGCGCATGGCCCTCTTTGTGAGGAGCAGATACATCGCCGCAAGCGCGCCCAGAATGTACGTGATACCGACGCACAGCAGTGCAGTGCCGATGTCTCTCAAGAGGAAACCGATGCCGGCCCCCAGCAGAATGTCGCCGCTCCCGACCCACTGTCCGCGGCTCACCAGCCACTGTGCGCCGAAGAACAGGACGAAGAGCAGCGCCCCCGCATAGTGCAACTCTCCGAGGGTCATCGCATAGGCAACGGCGAACGCAAGGAAAGCGAGATTGAGCGCGTCATGAATAGTGTGCGTGCGCGCATCCATCACCGCGATGAGCAGCAGCAACCAGAGCGAGAATGCGAGCAGCATCGCAGCCGGAAAGGACGGCGCATGGTGCAGGGCCAGCACGAACAGGAGCACAGATGCCATCTCCAGCAGCGGATACCACGCACCGATCGTATGACCGCAGTGGCGGCACCTGCCGCGCAGGATCAGATAACTCAGGAGGGGGATGAGTTCCACCGCACCCAGGACGTGTTCACACCCCGCGCATCGCGAACGCCCGCCCATATGCCGGCCCACAGGAACACGGGCGACGATCACTGTTCCAAAACTCCCGAACGTCAGGCCGAGCACCGCGAACAGAACAATCCAGGACGTATCGATTTGTACCATTGCGTCTCCACTCTACTGGAAGGGAGATGGCTGAGACAGCGCACTCACGCGCGAGAAGCCTGCCCGCAGACAGGGTTCCGGATAACTTCACCGCATGCCGCGCTTCTTGCGGAGGAACGCTGCAGTACCGAGTGCCATTGCGGCCACCAGCGACGTACCAATTCCTGAACTGGGCAGTTGCTCGCCGGCAAGCTTCGCCTGCAAGCGCGCCTCTGCACGCGCACGTGCCGAAGAAGCAGCATCGGACACCACCGTTTCCGCAGGGATAGAAGCAAGAGAGGATGAGAACGAGGAGGAGGATGAGGAAGATGCTTCGGAAGAAACGAGAGAGGACAAAGAGGAAGACACTGCGGACTGCGCCACCAGATTCTCCAAATCCACACGCGCAATGGAACTGGAATGCGCTGCAAGGGGCTGCGTCACTTCAATCCCCGTACGGGACAGCTCTGCCTTCGGGGCAGGATCTGCAGAAAAGCGCTGATAGATTTCTCTGGCTTTCGCCGCCAAGCGATTGTATTCGTATTCGCTCACTTCGCTGTTCAGGCGGATGGACCCGGGATGATCGGCATCGATCTGAGATTGCGGAGTCACCAGCCAGGCCGTTACGATCGGTGAGCCGACCTTGTAGCCCTGGTAGAGCAGGAGAGCGACTGCCGCGCCTCCCACTGCCCCCAGCAATTGCTTGAGCAGAGAGGGCCGCCTGGATTCTGTGTTTGTTTCCATGGATGAAAGAGGGATCTCACCATTCTAGCACAAATACGGCCACACAGCTATGCCGTGGACAGGGCGTCTCGAAGGGAAAACCTCAACCTTTCTTCTGCAGACTGCTCTTGTAGAGCTCCGGATGGTGGGCCGGGAGGCGTTCTGCGGGGCAGGGCAGATCTTTGAGCTGCACACCCATCGGCAGTGACTGGTCGTACCCAAGCAGGATCAAATCGGGAGCGTTCTCACGCACCGGGCGAAGGTAATCGTCGCTGTCGCCGAGCAGCACTTTCGCTGACGGCACGGCCAGCTGAACCGCCGCTCTTCGCTCTTCCTCCGATTGTCGGGGAAGCCTGCCCTTGTGCCGTTCAACCGTCACATCACGGGCAATGATCACGGTGAGCGCGCCACGCCGGGAGGCTTCGGCGAGGATGAACCGGTGGCCGGGGTGCAGCTGATCGAATGTGCCGAAGAGAAGGACTCTCACGAAATTGATTCTAGTTTGAAAAGTAGAGAGGCCGAACAGGTAATGGAAGTTTTTTTGTTAAATTCAATAATTGTCGCGAAGCGGTGGGTGGCTCTGACGGGTCCCACCGCTGGAGCGACACCGCTAAAGGGAAGGGTGGGCCCGTGGGAGGGACACCGTAGGTGGCCATCCCACGAATTATTTCACCAGATCCACGACATACAACCGTTTTTCATCCATCACATAGAGATGCCCTTCGTCCGCATCCACAAAGAGATCCTGGAGCGTGCCGATTTGATCGCCCTCCAGCACGTACTGCGTCTTGTAGGAGGATTCACCCGTAGACCCGCCGTCCGTCGCCACGATCACGCGGGCCCCGACGGGATCCAGAACGTACAGATTGCCACCCGTTGCCTTGAAGATTCTGGTGGCTGTAGAGAGAATATTCGTTTCGGGTGCATGCCGAATTGTGAACGGCTGCGCTTCCCCACGGAAGAGCTTCACGACCTCGCCGCCGCGTTTGAGAACGAAGATGGGCCCGTCAATCGTCATGTCCAGCGCTCCCTCCAGCTTTCCATTCACGTTGTACTCCGTGGGAGCCGCATAGCGGTTACTGAGCCGTTCGTACTTGTAGATTTGATTGTTCTCCGGCGAGAGTATGTAGAGGAAACGCAGGTACGTCTTCACATCCTTCCCGCTGATCCAGCCCGCGGGATCCTCCGTTTTCATGGTGGTGGGCTGGCCGCCGATCGTTTCGATGATGCCGTTCGCAGCCGTCTGAAACACGATGGTCTGATAGCGGGCAAACCCCGCTGCATCGGCAATGGTTTCCTGTGTGGTGATTTGTTGGGGATCATCAATGGCATTCAGAAGCACGCGGTAGAGATTCTGTTTGTCGTACAGGGCAAATTCCCCGTCCGTGAGCCCCACCATCCCCAGAAGCGTGATGTCGGCGCTCTTAGCCGACGCGTTCACGACCAGGCGCGGCGAGAGACGCACGATATGGTTGATCTCCTCCTTCTTCGTTCGGATACGATCCAAAAGATCCAATGCCTCGCGGCGGTAGAGGCCGCTCTCGTTGTTCATCACCTGCTGCGCCTCTTCCTGCGCGCGATCCAGGACCAGATTCGCCCCGTCGATGTCGCCGCTGAGCTGACGGTTCTCGGCCGTGCGGATTTCTTCATCGATCTGCTCCATGAGTTGCGTCAACTCGGCCCGTGTCTTGCCGCGCTCCGTCGATGTGGAGAGGTTCACGACCACCCAGAGCAGAATGAAGACGACAATCGCACCCGCGACGATCAGCAGGTGTGCACGCCGCTTGCGCTTGGGATTTTTGAGATCAGAGACGAACACCGCGGTCCACTCGCCGAGCTTCTCCCATATCCGTCTGAAGAATGCGAGCGAAAGGAATGCGCGTCCCTTCTCCCCAAGCCGGGAAACGACCGCCATGGCCCCGAATCCCCTTGCGCGGCGGTCGTGGCGCGACGCCAGCGCGCGCCCTGCGGGACGCATCGGCGTTTCGCTGATCTTCATCTGCCCGCCGCTCGCATGCAGGACGCCGAGAGACGCATGTTCCCGCTCCGATTCAAGCGTGTTGATCAGCTCATCCAACAGTTGATCGCCCCGTTGTACCAGCTGCGCCAGCTGCGCCGGTGTCACGGCCCGCAACAACCGCTGGGTGGAGAAGACGACCGTATCACGGGCTTCCAGCCTGCCGCTGGCAATGTGCACGAACGCGGGCATCGGCTTGCCGCGGGTGTACTCGGTGATCTGGCTCGCCGTTCCGGCGCGGACGATATACGCCTCAGCGCTTCCCGCATGAGAAACATGGAGTGTCAGGTCCTGATCCACGATGGCCACGATGGCATGGATCCCCTCAATGGCCTTGGAGAGGATTAACCCCTTCAGAAGTCCGTTGAGCTCTTTGAGCGTGCCATCCAGTCGTTCCGCAGCGCCACCCTCTGTTTCGAGTAGTGCATGCTCCACAATGGTAATGCACTCTTTCTCGGTGGTTTTCGCCTCCGCAGGGTCCGCCTCAATCTCGAGCAGCAGACAGACCTGTTCTTTCAGCGAAGATACAAATGAAAGAGCGACGAGGGAAACCCCCTTCGTCGATTTTGTCATGCCCGTCTGGACCGTCACGTCCATACAGGAGGTCAGGCTACCCTATGTTGCGTAAAAGGAGCAAGCCCCGCTCCAGCGTGACCGCCGAAACGGGCGAGTGCAGGTCTGCAGTGGGCCGGGAGGAGGCTTCTGAAAACAGAATGCAAAAAATCAAACTAAAAATTTGTTTAGTACAAGCCAAAAACTCGATACTATGACAAACGAGTGTTGCTTTTTACTCCATCGGGGAGTACGATGGAGACATCAATCGTTTACTTTCTATCATCGTTTAATGAAAACAGTCAGTGAGTGGTTACAGAAGAAACTTGGGGATCAGCCACCGTCTCCTCCACCTCCTCCCCCCCGCTCAGGCGATCAGGGGAAGCCTCCGCGTTCCTTCGACAATCAGCAACGCCCGGCTCCACGCCCTGCACCGGGGAATGGACCGAATATCCGGCCGCAACAGCAGCCGCAACAGAATCAGCCCCGCGGACGCGGGGGACTGAAGCTCTATCCGCTTGGCGGATTCGAGCAGGTCGGACGCAATTGCTTCGTCATCGATGTCGATGGCGACCTCTACATCATCGATTTGGGACTCCAATTCCCGGACGAAGATATGCTCGGTATCGACTATCTCGTGCCGGATATCTCTCCTTTGAAAGGAAAAGAGAACCGCATCAAGGCACTGCTCTTCACGCACGGACATTTGGATCACATCGGAGCCGTGCAGCATCTGCTGCCGCAACTCCACTTTCCGCCGATGTACGGCACCAAGCTCACCATGGCGTTTGTCCGCAAGCGCCTGGATGAGATGCACCTCACGAGCAAAGCCAGAATGAATGCCGTGAACTACGGCCAGAAAATCCGGCTGGGGCGCGTCGAAGTGGAATTCCTGCGCGTGACGCACAGTATTCCGGATTCCGCGGCGATTGCCGTCCATACACCGTACGGCACCATCCTCCACACCGGAGATTTTAAATTTGATTTAACGCCGCAGAACGAACCTCCCGCGGATTTTCAGCGCTTTGCGCAATTGGGGGAAAGAGGTGTACTCGCGATCATCGCGGACTCCACGAACGCCACCAAGCCCGGCAATAGCAAGAGCGAAAAGGAAATTTCTGAAACGCTCCATGGTCTCATCCGCGATGCGAAAGGACGCGTGATTATCTCCACGTTCAGCTCGCTCTTAAACCGCATGCAACAAATCGTGGACCATGCGCGCAAATATAACCGCAAGGTCTTCATCTCGGGGCGCAGCATGGAGACGAACTTCGAGATCGCCCAGAACCTGGGTTACCTCAAGGCTCCGCGCGGGCTCATCCGCAAGGCGGGACCCGGCATGGAAAAAACCCCCGACCGCGAAACCATCATCATCACCACGGGCAGCCAGGGTGAAGAGATGGCGGGCCTGGCCCGTATCGGACTCGGCACGCACCGGCACATCGCCATCAAAGCCGGAGACACGGTGATCCTGAGTTCGAACCCTATCATCGGAAATGAGCGCGCCGTGGCGAAGGTCATCAATAACCTCCACCTCAAGGGCGCCATCGTGAAGACCAATGCGGATCTCGCGCTGCACACGACCGGCCACGGCCACCAGGGCGACATCCTGCTCATGCACCAGCTCGTCCGCGCAAAGCACATCATCCCCGAACACGGCGAACCCTACATGTGCTCCGCGCACGCTGACCTCGCCCGGAAATTGGGGTACGAGGAGAACCGGATCCACATGCTCGTGAACGGTGAAATCCTGGAATTCGACAATCAGGGCAATGCCCGCAAGAGCAAGCAGAAGTTCCTCATCCAGGACGTCATCATCGACGGGCTCGGCAGCGCCGGCGAAGGCCAGCGCGTCCTCAATGACCGCAAAGTGATGAGTTCGGCTGGCATGATCATCGTCCTCCTCAAGGCGTACGCGCAGAGCAGGCGACTCGTGGGTGATCCCGACATCATTTCGCGCGGACTCATCTACGGATCGGAGCAGGTCGTCATCACCAAAAACGCCTCCGACGTGGTCCGCAAGGCCTACGACGAAGCCGTCGCGCGCGGCGAGACGGATCGCAAAGCCATCAAGCGCGCCGTCAGTGGAGCGCTCTACCGGTACTTCGATCGCAAACTCGACCGCGACCCTATGGTCATTCCTCTTATTGTGGAGGTCTGATCCTCGGAACAATCGATTCTAATTCTTTTCCCACAAGATCCATGACGCAACAGCGATCGTATGATTGGGGCCGCAGAGGATAATAGGTCCTCGGCTCACATCACCGGCACACAAAAACAGGGCTTCCTTATCCGGGGCTCTTTTTTCGGCTCGCCCTTCACGGTGATAGACTCAAATGGAACCCATTCATATTCACATATGGAAGTAAAAGCGATCCTCTTCGATCTTGATGGGACACTCGTCGATACCATACCCCTCTACAAGCAAGCCTATTTTCAGACGCTCTCTGCTTTCGGGCTCGTTTTGAGTGCGCCAGAATTCAATGAGATTTATTGGGAAAACCATAAACTTGCCGATGTCCTTAGGCGCTTTGGATTGAGCCATCGTGATGAGGAGATCCGCAAGCACCGTAATGACCTCTATATCCGCACATTGAGTGAACAAGTGACATGGTTTGAGGACGCAAAAGCGCTCGCAAATTCATTGGATAACAAAACCCCGCGAGCCATCGTCACGGGTTCATGGCAATCTTTCGTTGATGGTATCCAACGACGCGTTGATCTTTCTGCCGTTGCTTCCACTATTATTACAGCCGACGATTACCAGCCGTATGACAAACCACACCCGCACAGTTTGCTGCTTGCAGCCGCACGTCTGGGTATCGCTCCAGAACACTGCATTTATGTAGGAGATCAGGATGTCGATATCCAAGCAGCACGGGCCGCAAATATGATCAATTGTCTCATCATGCGAGAACACACTCCGCCTCAGGCACTCACAAGCGCCATGCATGTGATCCGCTCTCTGCTGGAGTTGCCTACTTTACTTTCACAAATGAAATAAATCGTCGAGAAGCGTCGGGAGGGAGAGACCAGGGGTGGCCATCCCATGAATGTATTACCCCTCCACCACCGTCGCCCGACCGGTGACTTTCCACCCTTCAAAAGGCGTCCATCCGCACTTGCTGTGGAGATCCGCTCCATGGATCTCCCACTCCGCCTCAGGATCGACGAGGGCGAGATTGGCTTTGGCTCCCGATGCGATCATCGGACGTTTGAGCGCGAAGATCTCATTGGGACGGTCGAAGCAGAGCCGCCGCACATCGGTGTACATCAACTTCGGCTGAAAGGACCTCTGGCGGGGACACGGCCACCGGCCCGCCGCGACCGTGAGGAGCAGGGGAATCATGGTCTCCACTCCCGGCACGCCGCTGGGCGCCGTCAGGACCGGCAGAACCTGTTTCTCCTCGAGCGTATGCGGGGCATGGTCACTCGCCACGCAATCGACTGTACCTTTCCCGATACCCGCCCAGAGCGCCTCGCAATGATCCGGGGTACGAAGCGGCGGGTTCATCTTCCCCAGTGTCCCGAGAGTGTCGTAATCCTCGGTGGAGAGAAAGAGATGATGTGGCGCCACCTCACAGGTCACGGCGAGTCCATCCTTCTTGGCCTGTTCAATGAGTTCCAGCCCCCGTTTCGTGGAGAGGTGGGCCACATGGAGGTGCGCTCCCGTTTTTTTGGCCATCTCCATGGCAGTCGTAATGGCTCTCTGCTCGGACTCGGGAGCGCGGATCAGCGAGTGAGCGAGGATATCTTCGCGCGTATTCAATTTCGCCGCGCGCGCGTTGAGCACGGGATCCTCGCAGTGCACGACCACCGGAATCCCGAACTGCGCGCACGCGCGGAATGTCTCTTCGACAACGCCTTTTGCCGCCTTCTGATTGCCCGTGGAATGCTCGAGATAGAGCTTCACTCCGCAACACCGCGCACGGAGAGCCGCGTGTGCTTCGTCCCCCATGAGCCGCTGCAGTTCCTGTACGTGCTCCTGCTCCGTCACCCCGAAGAAGAAGCGAATATCACACGCAGAGATGCCCTGGGCGATTCTCACTTTCTCCCGAAACGCCGCGATGGAAACCGTGGGGGGATTGGTATTGGGCATCTCGCACACGGTGGTCACGCCGCCCGCAACCGCGCTCTGCGATTCTGTCTCCATCGTGCCCTTCTGCTCCAGACCCGGCTCGCGAAAGTGCACGTGGCAATCGATGAACCCGGGGAAGAGCAGCTGCCCGTTCGCCTCGACGGTCTGATCGGCGGAGAGCAGCGTCTGCGGGCCGGTCGTCCGGACAAAGATTTCGCGAATCGTTCCATCATCAATGAGAATATCCGCACGTTCATCGCCGGTCGGACGAACGACGGTGCCTCCGCGAACGAGAAGAGATGTCATGCTTTACCGAGGAGCATTGCGAGAAGCGCCATGCGCATGACGACGCCATTGCGTACCTGACGGAAGTAGGCGGCAGTGGGCAGGGCGTCGACATCGGTCGCAATTTCTCCCACACGCGGGAGGGGATGGAGCACGGTGATCTGGCGATTGCGCAGATGATCCGCCCTGAGGACGTACTTCAGCTTGAGGCGCTCATACTCCTCTTTGTCCTCGAAACGTTCTTTCTGCACGCGCGTCATGTAGATGACATCTGCATCGAGTCCCTGCTCAAGGTTGTCACGCTCCACAAAAGAAAGGTTCTTTTCCTGGAAAAAACTGGTGACCTTGGGAGGCATGGCAAGTTCCTTGGGCGCGATGAGCGTGAACCGGACATTCTTGTAGAGACCGAGGAGGAACGAGAGAGAGTGCACCGTACGCCCGAACTTGAGATCACCCACCATGGCGATATGGAGTCCGTCCAGAGAGCCGCGCTCCTTACGGATGGTGTAGAGATCCAGGAGCGCCTGCGTGGGATGCTGCCCGGGTCCGTCGCCCGCATTGATGAACGGAACCGGACACACGGAAGCGGCGCGATCGGCGCTGCCCTGCTCGGGATGCCGCATCGCGATGATGTCCGCGTACTGACCCACCACCATCATCGTATCTTCAATCGTTTCGCCTTTGTACATGGAGCTGAACTGCAGGCCGTCCGCCGTGATGACGTCGCCGCCGAGCCGCTGCATGGCTGTTTCGAAACTCAACCGCGTGCGCGTACTGGGTTCGTAGAAGAGCGCCGCGAGAATCTTGCCGGCAAGCAGATCGCTGCCACCCTTCGCCAGCACTTTTTCCATCTGTTCCGCGACGGAGAGAACGATATCGGTATCCGCGCGGGCAAACTGCTTGGTGGAGGTGATGTGGCGGAAGGGGAGCGGCATGGCAGTCACAGTGTAAGCTGCGCACTGCAGAGAGCAAGCGAGGGGGGAGAAATGCCGCTACAATCCCCCCGATGACTTCCGTTGCGAAAAAAATAGCCGCTTCCACGATTTGGCAACTCGCAAGCCAGATCACCATGGCGGCGCTGTCGATCCTGAGCGTGAAGTTCGTCGCGCTGTCTTTGAGCCTCGAACTGGCCGGATACTACAACTCCGCCTACGGATATCTGCAGGTCTTCGGCATCCTGGCGGATTTCGGACTCTACGCCGTTTCGGTGCGCGAGATGAGCCGTGCGGAACGCAAAGAGGAAGTCCTGAGCGCCCTGATCTTCCTGCGCTCCGTCATTCTTGTCTTCTCTCTGGGGTCGGCCATTCTCTTCGCGTGGGCTCTGCCGCAATGGCGGGGAACGCCCCTCCCGCTGGGCATCACGCTCGCGGCCTTCACGCCCTTCTTCACCCTGCTCGCCGGAACACTCCGGTCCGTGTTCCAAATCAACTACCGCCTGCAGTACGTGTTCATCGCCGAAGTGAGCCAGCGCATCCTCACCACCGCAATGCTTGGCATCGTCGTCCTGCTCGGGATCCGCGGGAGCACGAATGAGAGCGTCTTTCTGTTCTGCACGCTGGTCGGGGGCATTGGGGCATTGCTGCTTTTTCTCCTCTCCTACATCTTCGCGCATACATTCATCTCGTTCACCGCGCACTGGAATGCTGACACCATACGTCGCCTGCTGAAGAGTGCTCTCCCTTTTGGCACCGCCTATCTGCTGCTCGCCTTCACGCGACAGTTTGACATGACACTGATCGCCCTGCTGCGCTCTGACTTTCAGATCCAGAATGCCTACTACGGATTCGTGCTCCGCATGGGGGAAATGGGATTTCTCATCCCCACATTCCTGCTCAATTCCATCCTCCCGATCGTGAGCGAACGGCGTGAGCGCGGGGAAGACGCAAGCTCTCTGCTGGGCAGGACATTCATCCTGCTGCTGTTGCTCGGAACGACGGCGGGGATGTTCGCCATGATCTGGCCGCGCCCGCTCGTCGCGCTGCTCACCACCCGTGAATATCTCTCGACCGCAAGTCATGCCGGCGCCGACACCGCCCTGCGGCTCACGAGCGTCCCGATGTTCCTCTACGGATTCATTCTCTTTGCATTCTACATGGCACTCGTACACAACGAATGGAAGCGTCTCATCGCAACGCTCGTCGCCTGTGTGCTCCTCTCCATTGGGAGCAACCTCCTGCTCATCCCACGCCTCGGTTTCGTCGGAGCCGCCACCACCGCCATCGTCGTACAGTCGCTTCTGGTGAGCCTGCTCCTGCCCTCAACGCTCAAGTACACGCAGCCGCACTTCCCTCCCACCGCATTTGTACGCTGGTTCATTTTTTCACTTTTGCTCGCGGTCATTCTCTGGCTCTCCCGGCCGTTCCTCTCCAATGACGCACTGACGTTCGCCGGTCTGGCCGCGGCAGGCATTGTCCTCGGCATCCTCCTCTGGATGACCGGACTCGTGCGTCTTCTGTGTGCTTTGCAACGCCATTCCCTCGGTCTTGGCGAAAAAACACAGATCTGATATAATAGTCTTACAGACACACCCACACCCTATGACACGACGCTCAGTCCTTCTCTTGATTGCGCTCCTCACGTTCTTCGGAACTCCTTTGCAGGTATTTGCCATAGCCCCAGGAAGTGTGACCGGCACGCAGGCGCAGGCACAAGCGGACGGATCGATCAGAGTCCAGTGGAATCCCGCAGCGGGGGATATTATGGCGTATCGCATCTACTTCAGTCAGAAATCCATTCTCGAGAATGACGGATACTACGACGATGTGGAGACATCCGGCGGGCAGGCGACCAGCTACGTGCTCACCGGCGTGCCCCAGAACTTCACGAGCGTGTACGTGAGCGTGCTGGCCGTCAACGCACAGGGAGAAGAGAGCCCCTACTTTACGGAGGAAGTGCGCGTGGACCGCGCGCCCACACAGGTTTCTTCGCCTGCTCCCGTCTCCTCCTCTTCTGCGATGACCCAGGAAATGCCGGCGTCCTCTTCCGCAGCTTCCACGGTAGCCTCCACGTTGCACCTGCTCTCCGCACAGGCACTCTCGGCCACGCGCGTCGGCCTTACTTTTTCGGCGCAACCCGTCATCGACGCCGCTCAGGCCCCCTCCGCGTTCTCCATCATCGATGCGCAGGGTATCGCGCTGCCCATCGAACAACTCACCATCGAGGGGAACAATGTTGCCGTGCAGACCATGCGCCAGGCTGCAGGCGTGGTCTACCAGATGCGCCTGACCGAGCCGCTCGCCGGTGAGGGCGGTCTCTCATTGGATTCGATTGATCGCACGGCATTCTTCACAGGGCATTCCACCGGCCTCACCCCGGAAGAGGCACAAGCCCGCGCTCCGGCGCTGCAGCAGCAACAGAATGCATCGTCCCAGCAACAGCCGGTACTCCCGGAGTTGAACCAGCAGCAGACCGGCGGCCTGCCCGATGTTGTGAACTTTCGCCTGAACGCGACTCCTCAGTCCAATCAACTCTTCAAGATCACTGCCCAATGGGAGTACGACCCCGCGACACCGGAAGGCGCCTTCATCGTGGTGCGCCAGAGCCGTGACGGCGGCCGGACCTTCTCCGCGCCCGAATTCCTGCCGGGCAATCTGGATGGCGTGGAGATTCCGAACGTCACGCCGCAGTACTTCGGACTGGCCGTGTACGTCGCCGACGCCGAGGGGCATTCCTCGCCGGGCGTCCTCCGCTCGATTTTCGCCTGGAATACGCCGGAACCGGTGCCCGCTGCCTCCGTGACGCAGCCCGCATCGAGCTCCGCGTCTTCTCTGTCCACCCTCACTCCTCCGTCGACACCGAAGGCAAAGAGCCTGTCGCAAACCGGAGCGGGGGCCATGACCGGCCTCGCCGCGCTCGGAGCGTTCATCGGATGGAGGAAGACCAGGAAGATGAAGAAGGCCTGACGGAATGGAGCTGACGACGGGGCATCCGTGCTGTAGAGTGGGGAACTTTATGATGGTGCCCCCGCTCTCCCGGCGCGCCCTGCTCTGCACCTGTGTCATACTCGCGGCTGCGGCACTCGTGCTCGTACGTGAGCTCTCCAGGGTGCCGGACGCGCATGCAACCGTCACATTTTTCGACGTCGGTCAGGGGGATAGCGCGTTGCTCGTCAGTCCCTCGGGGAAAACCGTGCTCATCGATGGCGGTCCGGACCTCTCGGCGCTGGAGGCTCTGGGGAACGCTCTGCCGCTCTCGCAGAAATCCATCGACCTGCTCATCCTCACACACCCTGACCCCGATCACTTCATTGCGTTCCCGGAAATTCTGCGGCGGTTCCGTGTGGGCGCACTGTTGATCCCCGCACTCCAGAATAACGAGGAACCGTATCAGGCACTCCTCGCGATTGCCCGGGAACAGGGAGTGCCGCTCGTCATCGCGGACCCACGGCGGGACATCGACCTCAACGATGGAATGGAATTCGACATCCTCTGGCCCTGCACCACGCGCTGCGCTTGGGTGCAGGGCAAGCCCCCCTCGTTTGATGATAACGGCTCTTCGATCGTTCTGCGCGCGTCCTTCGGCACAGGGTCTGTCCTCTTCACGGGGGATCTGAGCATTAAAGGGGAGGAACAACTGCTCGCTTCGGGCATCGACGTTTCGGCTGAGGTGTTGAAAATCGGACACCACGGCAGCCGCTTCAGTTCTTCGGACGCGTTTCTCGCAGCGGTTTCTCCGCGCCTCGCCGTGATCTCGGTCGGGAAGGACAACGACTTCGGCCACCCGCATCCAGAGACTTTGGCACGGCTTGAGAAAGCAAGTATCCCGGTGCGGACGACGATGGAAGAAGGGAAGATTGATCTCGTGCTGTATTAGACTAAATTAAATATATATTGTATAATACACATGTGGCCACAGAGGCTCAAAAACAAGACTCAAACGAGCGCCCAAATGAAATATCGGCTGAGAAGCTTCGCGTATCCGATACAAAGACAGCGACGACACAAGCAGTGAAAGATGTATTGGGTCAACAGGCGCTCAGCGAAGAGATCGCTACGGTTTGGGAAGCGGCACAAATACAGATGCCTGCATTGCGGGGTGTCGAAGCCGCCATCCAGAAAAAAAGCCGTTTCCATGGGGGCATAACCCTCGCCCCAAGGACCGAAGAAGACCCTGTGAGTTTTGAATTCACGGATGCAGATCTCGAAATGATTGAGGAACTGATGCACCATCGCAAAAAATCCGTAGAGATGGTGGCGCGCGATCTCGGGATAGAAGTGGAGGCAGTCACCCCACGTCTGCTGAAGATATTCATATTTTTGCATGAAGTCGGCCACGTGCATGATTACCTCATCAATTTTCTGAAGCCCCTGCAGGAGAGCGGCAGTACACAACCAAAAACCACTGCTACAGAGCGTTATCAGGAACGGAACAAACAAGATTATGCCTCTCTCCCCATCCCCAACGGGGCACCGAGCGGCCTCGCCATGTGGACTGCTATGCCTGATATTTTCTGGGATGCAGTAAAAAGACATATGCCATCTGGTGTGATCCCGCCGGAGCTTGCACGAATGACCCCCACTGAACTCGTCGCCCTTCAAGAGGAAGCCTATAAAACAACGACAGGGGAGCGCATTGCCGATACGTTTGCCGCGGATTTCATGAAGAAGAATGACCTAATCGCGCGCTTCTCCTAAAGAAAACCGCGCCTATGCCGGACTCTCTTTGCCCTGAAGCACAGCCACCATTGCTTCGAGCACAACTTCGGGATGCTGTGCGAGACCGCGAAGATTGGGGAATGTCTTCAAAAGAATTTGCGCGACTTCAGCTGGTTCACTCCCATTGCAGAGTTCCGATACCGCTACACCCAAACAATCTGCAACTACTCTCGCCACTCTCCCTTGGTATTCGGAATTGAAACACATCTGCCGATCACCGCTTTGAAACCGAATGCCGGATTCCGCCGACCCATGCGAAAACGCTGTGAACACCTGAAACACATCACGCGTATATGCTTCAGCAGACGTGTCGCGGGGCTCAGGTCCCCGCTGGATGACATCATCCCACTCTTGTTCGCGGTGCAGGTATCCCCACACATAGAGAGCGGCAAACAACTCAGGGTATTGAGTAACCGTTGCAGTATCCACTTCGCTCCTCCTGATCCCGGACCATGGTTCCTTTCCTACGATGCGTTCGATTGCGACCTGTAGCGCTCGTGCGGCTTCTTTGTTGGGATTTTCGGGGATGTGGAACACTTTGCCACCCACACGGATAGGTTTCGCCAATCGAAACCCTGTTTCTGGAATGTGATGCATACAGGCCTCGATGGCTGTTCGGACCTCGCAGAGCGCCTGCTGTAGAAGACTGTCCGCGTGCTCCATCGCCGCCTCGGCGGTGAAAATAGGGAATTCCTGTGGCGCGGAAGATGGTTGTTGCATAGGAGGGCGAGGCTAGCAGAAATCCGCATCGCACACGAGTGACGGGCCCGGAAATTGTCGGTCAGCTATCTGGCTTCCATAAGCCTCTGGAGCGTACTATAGCCGCGTGAAGGCCCTCCTCCTCCTCGCAGGACAGAGCAAGCGTTTTTGGCCGCTTCAAGAGAAGTCTCTCTTCCCCGTTTGCGGGAGGACGCTCCTCGAGATACAGGTCGGGAACCTGCAGGCTGCGGGCATCAAAGAAATCATCCTTGTGGGCGGCCGTCACAATCTGGAACAGGCCAAAATGATCCGGCCGGATTTGCAGGCGATCGAGCAGGAGGATCTCTCTCTTGGAATGCGGGGGGCGCTCTTGAGCGCACTGCCTTTCTGCGGCAACGATCCGGTGATGGTGGTGGGCGGCAATGACACCGTGGAACCGGAAGCATACAAAGCTTTGATGGAATCAGCGGTGCAGAAGGGGACCGACGGGGCCCTGCTCGCCAAGCGCGTCACGACGTATTTCCCCGGCGGCTATTTGAAGCTTGCCGGTGAACGGATCGAAACGATTGTGGAAAAGCCGGGAGCGGGGAGGGAGCCGAGTGATCTCGTCACAATCGTGGCGCATGTGCACAATACCCCCGCGGAACTCCTCACCGCATTGAAGGAAACAAAACCCACGCGTGACGACGGATATGAGCAGGCACTCGCCACGCTCTTCAAAACGAAAACCTATCGTGCCGTGCCGTACGAAGGTCCGTGGTTGCCGGTGAAGTATCCATGGCACCTGCTGCCACTCCTGCAACACGAGCTGCAGAAAATCGCGAAGCCGATGATCCATCCCACCGCCGTGATCCATCCCACCGCCGTGATCGATGGCAATGTGATTTTGGAAGAAGGCGTGCGCGTCTTCGCCCATGCAACCGTCGTCGGACCTTGTTTCATCGGCAAGCGCAGCATCGTGGCCAACAACGCCCTTGTGCGCGGAAGCGCCGTCGGTCCGGATTGCGTGGTGGGATACTCCACCGAGATCAAATCCTCCATCCTTCATTCCCATGTGTGGACGCACATGACCTATATCGGCGATAGCGTGATCGGCTCGAATGTTTCTTTCGGCGGCAGCAGCCTGACCGGTAATCTGCGCCTGGATGAACAGGAGATTGCATCGGCAGTGGGGGAAGAGAAAATCCCGACGGGACTCACCAAGTTCGGGGTGGTGATCGGAAACGATTGCAGATTGGGTATCCACACCACCACCAACCCGGGAATCAAGATCGGGCGGGCGAGTTTCATCTCGAGCGCCGTGCTCGTGGACCGGGATATCCCCGAGCAGAGTTACGCCTCGATGAAAGGAGGGGAGATGACCACCAGAGAGAACAGGTCCGCGGCCCCCAAGCCCGAAGACCGAGCCGGGTACCGGAAGAAAATCTAAGGGGGATCACTCCATTTTGTTCACAAAAGTTATCCACACGCCTGTGGAAAGCCCGGGGGCGAGGTTGCTCTTGGGTGTGGAGGCATTCTCCACGTAAACTTTCATATTTTGGCTTTACGAAGCCAAAAAGAGATTGTTTGGCTTCCTACACATCCTCTCGGGAGCTTCTCCACAAGTTTTCCACACCTCCTCCACAACTTAAGGGAAGCACTGGAAAACACAAATGGCTTTGGGAAAAAGAAAAATGAAACTATTGCTCTTACTTTCCACAGACTACAATGACAGAGATGTGTTTAAGTAGAGAGTGCATGATTACGACGAATTATTAGAGTACTTTCTTTTTATTATTTACTATTGGGAACCACCTTATGAAGCTCCTGTGCAAAACCTCTGATCTTCTTCAGTCACTCACTCTCGTGAGTCGTGCCATCAGCGGGCAGCAGGCACTCCCGATTTTAGGGAATATCCTTCTTGAGGCGGAGGGCAAACGATGCAAAGTCAGTGCGACTGATTTGGAGCTCAGTATCGTGACCAGTTTCGAGGCTTCCATTGAAAATGAGGGAGCTATCACCATTCCTGCAAAAGCGATTTTGAACTTTGCCCAGTACAACTCTGATCAGGAGGTTCTCCTGGAGACAAGCGAAGGGACGCAACTCAAGTGCACCTCCAAACATGCCAAAACACTCATCGCCGGAGAGGCTGCGAGTGAGTACCCCACCATCACCCCCATCGAAAAGCAGATTACTTTTTCCCTCGACGCGGCTCCTCTTCTCAATGCATTACATCATGTGACATTCGCATCCACCAAAACCTCCCTTCGTCCCGTGCTGTCCGGAGTCTACCTTCACGCCGAGAAGGGGCATCTCACCTTTGTGGCAACCGACAGTTACCGTCTGTCGGAATACAAAATCCCCACCAAAGCTTCCACCATCGATATTTCCTGCATCGTGCCAACGAAAGTCCTCGAGGAACTCAAATCCATTCTCTCCTCCCGCAGATCCGAGAAGCCCGAGGGTGGGAAAGATGAGGAAAAAGACAAAAAGAAAGAGAAACAGGAGCCTATTCTCCAACCTGTGGAAGTGGCATTGAGCAGCCAGCAGATTGAGCTGCACATCGGCGCTACACGCCTTCTCTCGCGGCTTATTGACGGAAGATTTCCCGACTACAAGCAGATTATCCCCAAAGAGCAGAAGACCACCATTCACCTTTCGGTGCGCGAACTTCTGCCGATCGTGAAGCGTATGCATTACTTTGCGAAGGAGATCAACAACAACCTCACCTTTGATTTCTCCAAAGAGACCATGCATGTGAAGACGCCGCAGACACAAGCCGGTCGTGATGAGGCGAGCTTAAGCGTCACGTTGAAGGGGGACCCCAACAAAATCGCTCTCAGTTCCAGTTACCTCCTCGATTTCCTCAGCCACGCCGATGGTGAGAGTGAGGTGGAACTTACACTGACCGACAGTATGCATCCAGCCGTCTTCCGTTTTCCGGCAAATCCCCTCTTCCTGCACCTCATTATGCCTTTGCGGCTGCAGGAGGAATGATTGCATGGAAGGAAAACCTGCAGTTGGTGGATGGTTGGTTGAGTGACCCGTTTCCTTGCTTTTCCGCCCATTTCTTCTATACTGATCCTGTCCGCCGAAGACAGCAGACGGCGACACGATCCCTTTAGATTCTCCCTCCTCATTTTTTGTGAGGGGGGTCGAAATTTCGGCTCCATCCGGCTCCATCCCGCAAGTGCGGGACTACGCCGAGATTGTTACATCACCGCTACATGAAACCTTCTCTCCTCCTTGGGAGAGACACCCACCGGGAACTGACGGAACTGCTCAAAAAGGAGCGGCGGCTTGTGCTGTCCGGCGCCAGTAATGAAACTGCCAAGGCGCTCCTTCTCTCACTCCTCCTGGAGCAGCAACCGCAACGTACACTCCTCCTCACGGGGCGGGAGGAAGAAACGGAAGCTCTGCAGCACTGGCTCCAATTCTTCGAGCAGGAGACGCATGTGCTCCATCCGATCGAAAACGAAGAGGGAGAAGTCCTCCCCGATGCCCTACAGGTTTTTCTGCAGTTCATGCAGGGAGAGGAAGCAGAGAATGGTGTTTTTCTCTGTGCCCGTGACACGTGGGATCAACCATTCCCGCGATTTTCCGAACTTCTCGACAGGACACTGACACTGACGGTTGGCCGGGAGATCAACTTTACGAAGTTTGTGGAAGATCTGATCGAGCGCGGCTATCAGCATGGGGAGGATCTCTATCTCTCGCCGGGTGAATACCGTCGCATTGGCGATGTGTTCGATATTTTCCCGATCCAATCGGCGTATCCCTACCGCGTTTCGTTCGATGTGGATCGCGTCGAGAAAATTATGACGGTGGATCCGGTTGATCTCTCGAAGACCGAAGACGGCGGCAAAGAGATGAAGTTATTTCCCCTGCTCTACGAGCAGATGGTTCCTTTGTCCGATCAGCTCCCTGCCAAGGCGCTTCTGGCCATCGACGATCAGGATGACGTGGAATTCCCACTTTCGGTTTCGGCGCTTCGTTTCACGCCCTTCCCGGAGACCGATGACCATCATGCGCACCTGCGCTACCTCTCCGTGCTCAAGTTCTATACGCTCGGGGATTTTTTGAACGACGTCCGCGACAAGCTGACGCAGAAGTGGGCGATTTTCGTCGTCACCAAGCGCCTGGAGGAATTGCAGGGTATCTGCAAAGAAGAGCACATTCCCTGCACGACCGAAGCGGAGCGCTCACCGGGCACCCTCACGCTTGTTTCGGCCGAAGAGGATGAACTTTTGCCGCACTCGCTCCAGAATCCGGATCTTAAATTCGCCCTCCTCACCGATCGCGAGATTTTCTCGCTCAAGAAAGCGGGCAAGCAGCGCAGCATTCAGAAGCTCGCACTCGATTTCATCACCTCACTCGTCCCCGGCGACTACGTGGTGCACATGGAACACGGCATTGGCCATTTCGAGGGCATGACGCAGAAAGAGGTGGATGGAACGCTGCGTGAATATCTGGAACTGACCTACGCGGAGGGTGACAAGCTGTTTGTGCCGGTGGACCAGGCGGACAAGCTCAGTAAATTCGTGTACGAAGAAGGTCAGGAACCCATTCTCACGCGTCTGGGGACCAACGAGTGGAAGCGCGTGATGAAAAAGACCAGAGAGGAGACGGAGCTGATTGCCAAGGAACTTCTGCTGCTCTACGCCAAGCGTGCGAAGGCCAAGGGATTCGGATTCGGTGAGGATTCCGACGTGCAGCGGAAGTTTGAGGAGTCGTTCCCGTACGAAGAAACTCCCGGGCAGCGCAAGGCGATCGAGGACCTGAAGAAGGACATGGAGAGCGGGCATCCCATGGATCGCCTGATCTGCGGAGACGTGGGATTCGGCAAGACCGAGGTAGCCATGCGCGCCGCCTTCAAAGCCGTGCAGAGCGGCAAGCAGGTGGCCGTGGTGGCTCCTATCACCATTCTGGCCGACCAGCACTACCACAATTTCCGCGAACGCATGGCGCAGTTCAACGTGCGCATTGAGATGCTCAGCCGGTTCCGCACCGCCAAACAGCAGAAGGAGACGCTCGAGAAATTGAAGAAGGGCGAGGCGGATATCGTCATCGGCACACATCGCCTGCTTCAGGAGGACGTGAAATTCCACAATCTGGGGCTGGTGATCGTGGACGAAGAGCAGCGGTTCGGCGTGAAGCAGAAGGAAAAATTCAAAGAGATGCGCGCTTCGGTCGACATTCTCACGCTCACGGCCACGCCCATTCCGCGCACGCTCAATCTGGGTCTCCATAAGCTCCGTGACATCACGACGATCACCACCCCTCCTCCGGGCAGGCTGCCCATCATCACCGAGGTGCGGCGCTACTCCGATTCTCTCATCCGCCACGCGATCATCTTTGAGCTCAAGCGCAAAGGACAGGTCTTCGTCCTGCACAACCGCGTGGAGACGATCGATGCCTTTGCCGACAAGCTGCGCTCTCTGATCCCGGAAGCGAAATTCATCGTCGCGCACGGGCAACTCAAGGCTGATGACCTGGAGTCACGCGTGCTGGAGTTCAAAGAGGGGAGGGCGGATATCCTCGTGAGTTCGACGATCATCGAGAACGGGATCGACCTGCCGCGTGCGAATACGCTCATCATCGACGAGGCGGAACATTTCGGTCTCGCGCAGCTCTATCAGCTCAGGGGTCGTGTGGGGCGCAGCAAGGTGCAGGCGTACGCGTATTTCCTCTATCACGGTCAGAAGCTGCAGGACGATGCGAAGAAGCGTCTGAGGGCGATTGTGGAGGCTTGCGAACTCGGCAGCGGGTTCCAGGTGGCCATGCGCGATCTCGAGATCCGCGGTGCGGGCGAGATCCTGGGCGCCAGCCAGTCGGGCACCATGAATACCGTCGGCGTCAGCCATTATCTGCGCATGCTCAAAGGCGCCGTGGAGGAGCTGAAGGCGGGCGAGAAGGGCGAGGTGGAGGAGGAGATCTCGGCCGAGATCCTGCTGCCGGTGGAAGCCATGCTGCCTTCTTTCTACATCACCGATGAGCAGGAGCGCATCTCGGTGTACCAAAAACTTGCCGGCAGCGAAGACGAGGCGACGCTGAAGGAGTTCGAAGAGGATCTGCGCGATGAATTCGGCGAGCCGCCGCAACCGGTGAAAAATCTCTTTGCCATTCTCCGGCTCAAACTGGCCTGCCGCCGTGCGGGGGTGATCCGCATCAAGATGACGCATGAGGCGCGGGAGGATTTCATTGTCCTCACGCTGGCCGGCCGCGTGACCGCCAAAGAGATCATGCAGCTCTTCAAAGAAAACCCACAGTGGAAGATCTCGGGCAGTAATCTGCATTTGCCGTTCACGGAACTCACCAAGAAGACGGGCGCAGATGAGTCGCAGTGGCTTGCAGAGCTTACAAAGGAGGTTGAAATGCTCAGCGGGAAGCCAAAAGAGAAGAATTGAGCTTCTCGTACTTTCTTTGTCAGGGCGACAAAGAAAGTACCAAAGAAAACGCTCCGCCTATGGCCCCCTCCGCTATCGCCGCCACATAGTCGGATTTCCGATATTTTGTTTGTTTATGTTGGTGTCTTTTTGTGTTTTTCGTTCTTTCTTGGGACATGTGGGGGATGGCGGGATTCATGAAAATTTGGTATAATTACTTACGAAAGATCCCATACCAATATCCATGCCGAATCCCCCATCTTCTGCCGGTATTCCCATGATTCCCGCCAAACGCACCGGCAGGGAAATTTATGACAGCATCATGCGCGAGATCGAGCCGGAGCTCCTCAGCGCTGCATTGCCGGGTCTGGAAGAAAAGTACAAGGGCGATACCCCCGCGCAGGCCAAGGAGCGTGCGGAACGCTACATCCGGGCGATGGAGGAGTATGAGAAACGGTACGAGCAGTACCGTCATGATCAAGAGGCGAACACGCGGACATTCAAAATCGATGCCATTCATTTCGTGGAGCAGGCGGCTGCCGGCGATGAACAAACGAAAATGCAATCGCTCGCATCCGCTCTCGGTATTTCTCTCTGATGCCATGCTGTTCCATCCCTCATTCAGCTTCGCGCGCGAGCATCGGCTCATCTTTAAGCAGAATGCCCCGGCAGCTCAACCGGACGCAGGGGAGGCGCCGAAGGCGGAGTTAACCCCCGAGCGTCAGAAGGCACAGGAGGTCATTGCAAAGTTGAAAGAAAAACTGGGTGGAAACCCGAAAAATCTGAATGTTATTCGGGAATTGGCTGAGGAGAAATTTGCAGAGGCAGAAGGCAACGAGGAGGCGTTCCAACAGGTGTACAAGAATGCGCTGGAGAAAGCGGCCAATGCGTACTTCAAGACGCTCGACGGAACGGATGAAGTGAAGGCAAAGAAGGTGAATGAACTCTTCCAGGGCGCCGGTGCGCCGGGAGTGAGATTCGAGGGCGGCGCCCTTGTCGTTGGTGCGGAGGCGCCCGCCGAAGGCAAGAAAGAAGAACGTGAACTGACCCAAGAGGAGCAGGACATGATCGACCAGGCATTCTCCTCCAACCCCAAGCTCAAGGCAGCCGCCGAGAAACTGCTGACAGCGCTTACTGCGGAGAGTCCAGAGTACGATACTGCACTTGGATTCTTCAATACATTCAACAGCAAGAAGCCCAACGAAAAGGTGGCGATTCTGAATAGTGAGCAGGCCTTCCGAAAATTCATGAAGGAACTGCCCCCCGATCAGCAAAAATTTGTGGATTCCCTGCGTCAGAACATGACGGAGCCGCAGCGCGAACTTTCCGATGAAGAAAAGGAAAACATTCTCGACGGAGCGAGGCAGGAACTCAATAAATTCGATCTCGCCAAAGCATCGGAGATCGACAAGAACATCATGCTCGGGAGACTCCAGATGCGCGGCATTGATGTGAGTAATGGCGAAGAAATTCTGAAAGATCCTTCAAAAATGAAAGTTTTCGAAGGCTCGCCCATGGAGCGCGGGTTCAATATCATCATGGGTCTGCTCACGTACCTCCTCGCCAGCATCGAGAAGATGAAAAATGCCATCAAGCCGGGAGCGAAGAAGGGCGCGGAGACGCCGACAGGGGATAAAGGCAAGAAGGGGCCGGAAATATCGCCCGATAAGACAGCTCTGCGCGAGAAACTGCGTGAGCAATCCAAGAAAGATAGCAAAACCCTTTCACAGGTGCATGGGGAGAAGCAGATGCGCCTCGCGAAACTCCAGAACACAGAAATCCCCTCCCTGCGCGCGAAGATTCAGGAAATTCACGATGCGAACGCAGAGGCGGGTCTGAAGGATGAAGACAATGCTGAGCTGCAGGCGAATAAGGGTCAACTGGAGAAAGCAGAGGCTGAATCAGCGGGCCTGCAATCCGAAATTGGGGAGCTGGATGTGATGAAAACAGAGGCCACTGCGCTCTCGCATACTCTCAATGAGAGTAAAAATATTATCGTCGATCTTTTGCCGGGACTCCCTGAGGGCGAGAGAAAGACACAACTCATCAGAGCGCTTGCATTCGTTGTTGAGCCGAATGAGCAGTTCCAACTCAAGATGAAACCTGCTGCCCCCAAAGTGGATATGCCCGTTTTCAAAAAGCAACTGAATGCCGTTCTTGCCGGACGTCTTGTACGGACACTTACGGAGATGATTCATTTTGATGGGGAGGACGTGCTGAAAACACCCGCGGAATTGACGCAGGTTCTTCAGGATCTTACCCAGAATGTCCGAGCTGAACTTCAGAACAAAGATAAACCTGCTCCTGCTGTGCCCGCGGGTCCGATGCCCGCTCCGGGTACGGCTCCGCCAGCGGCGCCTCCAGTTGTATCTGCTCCTGGCACCCCCGAGGGTGCGGGAAAAAAATAAGGAGATGGGAGGAGCATCTGTCACAACGACTTCTCCGGAAAAACCGGCTGCTCCGAAGAGCGTTTCTGAACAGGAACTGGCGCAAAGAAGCGACGTTGCCATTACGGAAACGGAAGAGCGGATTCGCATGGCACTCAGCCGGGAGCAGTCGGTGATCGACAATAACAAACAGCTCCGTTCTTCAACGGGGTTATTCGGCAAATTCCACAGAATGCTCACACTCTCCGACCCGTACGAGATTGAGATTAAAAACAGCCGTCAGGTGATGAGTACCATGAACTACATGCGTCAGTTTCTTGCACAGGCAAAACAGGAAAAAGATCCGGCGCAGAAGGCAGAACTCATCAACAGAGCGCGACGCGTGCTCGGCATGAGAGTGGTCACTCCTGAGTTCACCGTGTCTGATGCAGCGCCCACGACACAGCAGCGTACGGTGCGTGGTACGGAACATTTCGATGTCGCGCTTGATGCCAGTGTGACTCTTGCGACTCTCGGCGGAGGTGCTATGGCAAATATTGGTCGTAGGGGTGTCGAGATGGCTGGCAAGCAGATTGTGAAGGAAGGACTGAAACGTGTGGTAGTGCAGGGAGCGAAAGAAGGCGCGGTTATGGGCGGAGTTACATCGGCAGGCGTTTCTGTAGGTATGAATATCGATGAAATACAGTCAAAAGGAAAAAGCATTGGCATGGCGGCAGAAGATGTCGCGAAAGATACGGCAAAGGGCGCCGCGCTGGGGGGAGTTCTTGGTGTCGCGGCCGGCGCCGTGATACATGGAGGAGAGAAATTTGTCGGCCGTACGAAGGAGGCATTTCGGAACAGAGGATCCAAGCCGACTTCCGGCGGCGCGGCAGAGGCAACAGCAGAAGCATCGGCGGGGGCAAGTGAGGCAGGAGCGTCGAAAGCACGGGAGGGCGCACCGAGAGGCCAAGAATCGCCAACAGGCACCGCAAAAGAAAATCCCCGGCAAACAAATGAGGCACCTGGCACCTCAGAAGGCGCAAAGGGAGGATTTGAAAATCCCAACTGGCGACCAGGCGCCAAGTGGTATGAAGTTCTTGGAGTAAAGTCCGATGCGAGTGTGGAAGAAATCAAAAAAGCCTATCGTGCCCTTGCCATGAAGTTTCATCCTGATAGAAATGTGGGATCGGAAGAGGCAGCGAAAATATTTCGACAAGTCGGCAATGCCTTTAGTGAGATTGAACAGGCATATCTGAAAAATGTGGGGAAATTTTAGCAGCCGAAATTGCGAGACGATTTTTCCCTCGTGTCTGACAGGTGCTTTACTTTGAAATCTCTGTACAATGAATTTTATGATGTCTGCAAAACTTCCATTCACCGGCCGCATTCTCATGCTCGGGTTCGGCGGAGTCGCCCAGTGCACGCTTCCGCTGCTCCTCAAAAATCTTTCCGTCTCGCCCAAGCAGATCACCGTGATGGACATGGTGGATAAACGGGAGCAACTCAAGACATACCTGCAGCAGGGCCTCACGTTCCGTCACGAGCGTCTCACGCGCGAGCACCTGGGCAGTCAGCTCTCTTCCGTCCTCTCCCGGGGGGATCTGTTCGTGGACCTTGCCTGGAATATCGCATGCACAGACCTGCTCGACTGGTGCCACAAAAACGGCGTGCTCTACATCAATACCTCCATCGAACTGTGGGATCCGTACGCAGGGAGGGAAAGTTCCGGCCCCTGCGATCAAACGCTCTACGTCCGCCACATGGCGATTCGTGAGCTGGTGCGATCCTGGAAGGACAAGCCCGGTCCCACCGCCGTTGTGGAACACGGGGCGAATCCGGGTCTCGTTTCCCATTTCACCAAGCAGGCGCTCCTCGACATCGGCGAGAAAATCATTGGCGAAAAGCCGCAAGATCCGCGTCGCGAGGCGATCGATTACGCCATACGGTACGGTGATTTTGCCACGCTCGCATCACTCCTCCGCGTGCAGACGATCCACATCAGCGAGATCGACACGCAAATCGCCCACACGCCCCACGATCCGCATACGTTCCTCAACACCTGGAGCGTGGAAGGGTTTCGCGAGGAAGGAACCGCTCCGGCCGAGATGGGATGGGGGACGCATGAGAAGACGCTGCCGCAGGATGCCCATATGCACACGACCGGACCGAAGAATCAGATCTGTCTCAAACGTTTCGGGATCAATACGTGCGTCAAATCGCGCGTCTTAAGCCAGGAAATCGTCGGCATGATCATCCGTCACGGCGAAGCGTTCACACTCTCGGATGCCCTGACGCTCTGGAACGACGACGGAACAGTCGCGCACCGGCCGACCGTGCACTACGCCTACTGTCCCTGCGCGGAATCTCTGCGCAGCTTTGAAGATCTGCGTGCACGCAACTTCGCGCCGCAGGAGAAGTGGAGGATTCTCTGTGATGATATCCAGAGCGGCATTGATGAGCTGGGCGTGCTGCTCATGGGGCACGATTACAACGCCTGGTGGATGGGAACGGTGCTCAGCATCGAAGAGGCGCGCAGGCACGTGCCAGGCCAGAATGCGACCACGCTGCAGGTGGCGGCTTCGGTCATGGCGGCGGTGCGCTGGATGATCCGCCACCCTGAAGAGGGTGTGAACATCCCCGATCAATTGCCCCATCGCGAAATCCTGCAGGCGGCGGCTCCTTACCTCGGTGAGCTCCCCTCCATTCCCATTGATTGGACCCCCACGGGGCGGCCGGTGGATGAATCCACCTGGCAGTTTGCGAACTTCCTGACTGACGAAAAGCCGCACGGAAAAGTATTTCAGCCTGTCTTGGGCTAGGAAATCGAATGCTTGACCCTGTCTCCTTAGAGAATACTTGAGTTTTCCTCAAGCGTTATTCGTAGCATGAGCTTAGTAGCTTTTTTACCCGCTGATTTTTTCAGGTATGTTTCACGCCTGATTGCATCACCTTTGTTTGCATAGCACTCAAAAAAGATAAGACTTGGCGGTCTACGGTGTGCAGTGGATGGCACATGTCCACGATTATGATCAACGAGTCGCTGTTGTAACTCATCGAATAGCCCTGTAGTAGACACTCACTGACGTTCGCGTCACTACAGGGCACGAAGCAGTCGTTGGTCGTTCGTTGGGTGGCAGTGCCACGAAGCGACTGAGCGTATCGAAGTCTGCTTCGTGGTGCCGAGGAGAGGGCTCGAACCTCTATGGGATTGCTCCCACCAGCTCCTAAGGCTGGCGCGTCTACCAATTCCGCCACCCCGGCATAGACATACTGTAGCAAGGGTTTGCCATCATGTGGGGATTTCCTCCTCGCCCCGCACAATGCGGTCCGCCTGACGCTTGGATTCCTCTTCCTTGCGGACAGCCTCTTTGCCGGCCTGGTCGTTGCGTAGTCGCTTCTCTTTCTCGATGGCCTGCATATGCTCCCGTTCCCGCATCGTCGTCTCCTCGCGCCTGCGCCGTGACTGCGCCTCGATCTCGAGCTTGCGTTTATTCGTTTCGGTATCCACCGCGGTCTGCCTGGTGCGTTTCTCCTGAATGATCTTGTCCCGTTCCCTGCGTTCGGTCTCATGCATCTTGCGCAATCCCGCCTCGCGCACGGCCGCAGGAAGGGCATTCACTTCGATGTGCAATCGACGCATGTCTGTCTCCAGACGTGCGAGCGCGTCACGCTCCATGGTGTCCAGCTTCGCCTTTTTCTGCCTGGCCTCCTCGTCCGCGCTCTCCTTCAGACGTTGTTCTTCCTGATCGGCGTCCGAACGTTTCTTGCGCCCCTGCACCTCCGTTCTGGTCCGTTCCTGCTTTGCCCACAGGTCCGTCTGCTGTCGGGAGCGCAGGGCTTCCCATTCCGCTTTCTCGCGCGTGTCATCCATCAATTTTTTCGCTGCGGTCTTTCGCCGCTCCTGCATCATCAGTCGCTCATTCTGCTCGTGCATCTGCTTCATGTACGCGCGGCGCTTCTTCATCCTTTCCTCACGGGTCGCAGCCTGG
>CAZVLZ010000005.1:0-34955 GCA_964628345.1 uncultured Candidatus Peribacteria bacterium
CTGGTGATTTTGTGTATTGTGGCTTCATGGACTGTGCGGGATTAGTACCGTGGTAGTATGCAAGCTTCCCAAGCTTGAGACGCGAGTTCGATTCTCGTATCCCGCTCCATCCGGCTTCGCCGGATCTTGCTTGCGCGTCTTCGCCGGTCTCCCTAGGATTTCCCCCGTGCGGATGTAGCTCAGTTGGCTAGAGCGTCGCCTTGCCAAGGCGAAGGTCGCGGGTTCGAACCCCGTCATCCGCTCCATTCCCTCTATCGCAGAGGGGCTTTCCGCGTGGGGAAGACTCTTCAATCCTCTCGCTTCCCTGGGCAATTTGTGCTATAATTCCCTGATGCGTCTGCGTGAAACCCTGCTCTCCGGCCTGCTCGTTCTGGCGACATTCGCGGTGCCGTTCGCCGTATTCGCACAAGGGCAGGTGGGCGTGCCGCAGCGCGACCAGAAGGGCATTGAATTGCTCGCGCCGCTCGGGAATCAGACGCATATTCCGGTGCAATCGGGGTTCGGCACCTTTCTCTCGTATTTCAATGATGCCGCTGCCTGGCTCATCTACGTTTCCATGGGCATTTGCGTGCTGTGGGTGCTCCTGGGCGGATTCATGATCATGCTCTCGGGGGCAGACAGCGGGCTCCGGGCCAAGGGGATCGGCCACATGCGGTGGGCGATCACCGGCCTCGTCATTCTGCTCTTTGCCGGATTCATCCTGCGCACGCTCAATTCCATGTTCTTCAAATGACGCTCTCGCTTCTCGGTACGCGGCTTCTCTCATTGCTCGTCTCGACGGCCCACGCGGCTCTGCCCGCGCAGGATCCGTGCGTGGGCGTGCCGGGCGGATGCGCGCCGGTGAACATGATTCTCCCCCTGATTCCCGTGCTCGGTTCGCTGCTGGTCGGATTCGCCGGCGGGGCGGCGGTGATCTTCGTCATCATCGGCGGTATGCAGATGATCCTGAGCATGGGGGATGACAGCGCGGGTGCCAAAGGGAAGACCTCCATCCTCTACGCGCTCGGTGGATTCATGCTCGCACTCTCCTCGCAGGCCATCGTCACCTTCGTCCACACGCGGACTGCACCGCTCGTCACCGCGGCGACGCCGCACTTGGATTTCATGGCTGCGGTCGTGAGTGCCATTCTGTCGATTCTCAATGTGGCGTTCATCGCCATCGTCATCTACGCGGCGTTCCGGCTCGTCATAGCCTGGGGCAAGGCAGATGCGTTCCAGAAAGCGATGAGCATGCTCCTCTGGGCCGTGATCGGCACGCTCATCATCAATGCGTCCAATGCGATCGTCCATGCCGTTCTCAATCTCGGACTGTGATTCTGCTCCTCTCCATCCTGCTCGGCCTCCTTGCTCCCACGGCGCATGCCGCTGACCCCAACGTGTGGGGCATCTACTGCTCGACATTCGGCGCCTGCGGCGGCGGGCAGACCTTTCTCATGGATCTGGCGGGTCGCACGGCCACGTTCGTCTTCCAGATCGTCGGGGGTGCCGTTGTGCTCGCCGTGCTCTATGCGTCGGTGAAGCTCGTGGTCGGCGGCGAAGGAGCCAAGGACGAGGCGAAGAAGATCATCCAGTATGCGCTGGGCGGCCTCGTGCTCGCGATCATGGGGTGGGCGATTATCACGTATGTGGGGAAGTTGATTGTCATGGTGACGGGAGGATGATTTCATGAGAGACAAACCTGCCCTTCGGCTTCGCTCAGGGCGAGCGGTTTTTCTCTCATGAGCTCTCTTTTCCCTTATGCGGTGTCGCTCCCCGCCCGTACCGAAGGGTACGTTCGGGCGGGCAGTTGTGGGGCCCGCCGAAGGCACCCACAACTTCGCGACGATTTTTTCAATGTAAGCGTCAGAGAAAGGATTGATGGAAGCGTGTTCTCCGCTAGGCTAGAGCCATCTTATGTCGCGCCAGTACGTTACGACTGCCATCGATTACCCGAACGCTCCTCCCCACATGGGTCATGTCATGGAGAAGGTCATGGCCGATGTCGTCGCGCGGTGGTTCCGGCTGCGCGGAGACAGCGTGCGTTTTCAGATCGGCACCGACGAACACGGTGTGAAGATCGAGCGTAAGGCGAAGGAGGAAGGCGTCACCCCGCAGGCCCTCGTGGACCGCAACGTTCCCCTCTACGTCGAGCTCTATAAGCGGTTGCAGATTTCTTCTGACGTCTTCATCCGCACGACGGACCGCAAGAAGCACTGGCCCACCGTGCAGGCGCTCTGGAAGAAGCTCATCGCCGCTGGCGTCCTCGAAAAGCGCACCTATACCGGTCTCTACTGCGCGGGGTGCGAGCGCTTCATGACAGCGCGCGATCTGACCGACGGCAAGTGTGCCATTCACAACGCCGTGCCGGAGGAGGTGAGCGAGGAGAATTATTTCTTTCTCCTGAGCAAAGAATCAGCGTGGCTGAAGAAACTGCTTACCGCCCAGAAGGGCGGTTATGGCATCGTGCCGGGATACCGCGCACAGGAGACACTATCTCTCATCGAGAGCGGACTCGAAGATGTGTCCTTCTCGCGGCCGAAGTCGAGCCTGAGTTGGGGGATCCCCGTTCCCGATGATCCCGACCACGTGATGTACGTGTGGTGCGACGCGCTCACGAATTACATTTCGGGGCTGGGATTCTTCACCGATCACGAGGAGAAAGAATGGTGGGACGATGCCGCAGTCACACATGTGATCGGCAAAGACATCGCGCGGTTCCATGCATTGATCTGGCCGGCCATGCTCAAGCATGCGGGCGTGCACACCCCGGACCGCCTGCTCATCCACGGGTTCCTCACGAGCGAGGGGCAGAAGATGAGTAAATCGATCGGCAACGTGGTGATGCCGGAGGATGTCCTGTCGCACTTCGGCGGCAACCCCGATCCGCTGCGGTTCTATTTGAGCGATATTCCGGTTGGGAATGACGGGGATTTTTCGTGGGAGCGTATCACTTCTGTTTACGATGGGGTGCTACGGAATGGTCTCGGCAATCTCCTTAATCGTGTATTGGTGTTATTGAAGAAAGAGGGGAGTGATCTGCTTTCTGTTGCTGATTCGGATAAGACTGAGGCGCCTTGGAGTCCGTGGGTGCATTATGAGAAGTTCATGGATGCGTTCGATCTCGCAGAGGCACTCGCCTCTGCAACACAGCAAGTGAAGGTTTCCAATTTCGCTTTCAACGACCAGAAGGTGTGGGAACAGAACGGTGATCGGAAGAAAAAAGACTTATCGGAGTTTGCGGAACGCCTGCGCCACATTGCTCTCATGCTCCTTCCATTCATCCCGCAGACCGCGCAGGAGATATCGCGCCAGTTGGGTGTGCCCTATGCGGAGAAGATGCTTGAGAAAGACTTCCAAATCACTGCGGCGATGAAGAAATGGGGGGGTGAAAAAAGCTGGAAAAAAGTGGGGGAGCCGCGTATCCTCTTTGCGCCACTTTCTTAAAGAAAGGTGTGACGGAGTAGGAAATGCGAAACGTCCATCGGTCCGGCTGAAAGGAAACCGGAGAGGGAGTGTGCTCTTACTTCTTTTTACCCCCATTTTCCATGTTTGATCCCATGGCAGAACTCACCGGTGGTGCACCGCAGGGTGCCCCTTCATTCGGTGGCGGGTCGGGCGGTGGTGGACGGCAGTACGCCGACGAGATCCACTCCGTCACGATCCACGCGCGCCAGCGCACCTTTTACATCGACCTGAAGCAGTCGGGGAACGGCAAGTTCCTCAAGATTTCCGAGAAGAGCCGCGGCGGTCGCAAGACGACGATCATGTTCGACGCCGAGGATCTGGATCAGATCATCCAGGCTTTGAACGAGATGAAGACGAAGATTTAAGGAAAGAGAAGGCAGAGATGTGAGAGAAGGCAGAGAGGTACCTCATTACCTTTCCTGCCTTCTCCGCCATCACTTCGTGTGCCCCCGCAGCCACGCCTTTCCGCTCATCGGTTTACGTTTTTCGTGAAAGAGAAACCTACGGTTTCCCTCTCACGAACTCTCCTTTCCAGCCTTCGCGCAGCGGAGGCTGCCCACCGTAGCCTCGGCGAAGGTGGGCCTTTTCAATACCAATGTTGGCTGCGCTACGGCTGGCAAGCCCTTAAGAGGGATCGCTCCAGCGGTGGGTCCCGGCGGAGCCACCCACCGCTTCGCGATGGCTTCTTTCGCGATGAGATTCACTTTGTGTGTCCTCTGAGCCACGCTTTCCCGCTCATCGGTTTGCGTCCCGGGGATTGTAGTTGGAGGACGTAGAGAGTGTGCCCATCCTTGCAGGGGATCTCGAGCGCTTCGGGCTCGGCCACAAGCGAGGTCTTGAGGATTTTCACGTGCTCCCCGCCGAAGGGAGCCGTGACGCCCGGCCAGGGGGTGAGCGCGCGCACGCGGCGGTGGATTTCTTCCGCGGTCATGTCGGATGGGTTCACGTCTCCATCCTTGCGCGACAGCTTGCGGCAGAACGTCACGTTGGATGCATCCTGCGGGACCGGCATAAAAGGTTTGGTGAGTGTTGCGGCCAGCAGCTTCGCGCCCATGTCCGCGAGGACGGCGTTGAGGTGTTCGAAAGTTTCCTCCGGCGCGAGCGGCACGCGTTGCTGCGCGAGGATGGGTCCGGCATCGAGGGCCTCGGTCATCATCTGGACAGTCACGCCCGTCTCGCTGTCGCCCGCCAGAATCGCGTGCTGAATGGGGGACGCGCCGCGCCATTTCGGCAGAAGGGAAGGATGCAGGTTCACGGCTCCGAGGCGCGGGAGTGAGAGCAGGGCGGAGGAGAGGATCTGCCCGTAGGCGACGGTGATCAGAAGTTGAAAGTTGAAAGTTGAAAGTTGAAAGTGAACGGATGGGTCGTTTATGTCCTCCGGTTGGATGCAAGGAAGGCGATGAGCCTCTGCAAAAACTTTGACGGGCGGGGGCGTGAGGGTCTGCTTGCGGCCCACGGGTTGATCCGGTTGCGTGATCACCAGCGAAACTTTCAGTTCCTGTGGCCGTTCCAGCAGTGCCTGGAGCGATGGCACCGCGAATTCCGGCGTACCGCAGAAGATGATCGAGAGAGGGGACATTGGGGATAGTGTACATGAGGGATGAGGGGTGGGGACGAAGGACGAAGGACAGAGGACGAAGGGAAAAGGAAAGAACGATTGTCTGGCGATGATGAGCCATAGCAATGTGCTATTGGTGATGTATCGATATGTGATTTTTTTGTTTTCAATCGCCATTCTTTCAATCGGGAAATCGCAAATAGCAGTAGATGATTTGTTGTGCACGACATACTATTGTCTTACGTATGACCTCTAAGCGTCCCGCCATGATCGGCTCCGTCGTCCGCGCAGTGGTCGCTCCGCTCCTGCGCGCGTGTCCGCGGGAATGCGGCATGGTCTCCCTCACCGAGGTCGAGGTTTCTGCAGATCTTTCGTATGCCACTTGTCTCGTGAGTGCGCTCGCCGTTCCCGATCAGGCGGTTGCTTTTCTCACATCGAAACGGAAGGAGCTGCAGATGGCTCTCGGTCATGCGCTTCAGATTCATCGTGTGCCTTTACTTCGCTTCCGCATTGATCCGCGCTCGGAACGTGGTGCACGCATCGATCGGCTCCTGGAGGGTGAGGAGTGACGTTGGGGTGAATCTACAAAAGTGTGTCAGATGACAGTCGCATTTCTCCTGCAACTCAAAGCGCGTTGCCGGAAACATCCAGAGCGATACACTCCCCCCCTTATGCCGATCCTCCGCAAGGACGCCGAGCAGATGCGTTCCCTCCTCTCCGCCGCAAAGAGGATTCTCTGCATCTGCCATCGCAATCCCGACGGGGATGCGGCGGGGGCGCTGCTGGGAGGGGGCATGCTCTTCGAATCCTTGTGGCCGCAGACTCCCGTTTCGTTCCACTGCATCGACGGTATTCCGGCTGGACTGCAGTTTCTTCCGGCAGCCGCGCGCGTGCAGGATGCTCCTCAGGCGCAGGAGGGGGACTGTGCTGTGTTCTTCGATTGCGCCGAGCCCAAGCTCACGGATATGCACCTGACACACCCGGAGCTTTTTGACGGGAGCATCCCTTCTGTGGTCATTGACCACCATCCGGATAATTCCCGTTTCGGTACGGTGCACCTCGTCGATCCTTCCGCCGCATCTTCCTGTGAGATCGTGGTGGACGCCGCTGAACAGATGCAGTGGGCGTTCACGCCCGACATCGCCACCTGCCTCCTCACGGGGGTCTACACGGATACGGGCGGGCTTTTGCACAGCAACACGACCTCCAGGGTGTACCGCACGGTCGCGCGTCTCCTCCGCGCCGGGGCCAGGCAGCAGACGATCGTGCAGGCGGTCTTTCGCACGGCGCAGGTGTCGACGCTCAAGCTCTGGGGACGGGTGCTTGAGAATATTCAGATTACCGAGGAGGGTGGGGCCATCTCCGCCGTGCGCGAATCGGATTTCCGCGCAACGGGCGCCCACTATTCCGAACTCACGGGTGCGATCGACTACGTGAATGCCGTGCCCGGCATGCGCTTCTCCATGGTGCTCTCGGAGCGCGGCGGCGCGGTGAAGGGCTCTCTCCGTACGCTCCGGGATGATGTGGACGTATCGGCAATGGCAGGCACCTTCAGCGGCGGCGGTCATCGGCGGGCGGCGGGGTTCTCGGTTCCCGGCGTGCTCAAGCCTGAGGTGCGCTGGACGGTGGAGTCTCCGACTCCGGTGTCTCTTCCGTCTGCGGAGGAGTGACCGTCTCCGTTGCCGGTGCGGGCATCGGAGCCTCATTGGCTGCCGTCTCCGCAGGCGCCGGTTTCGCAATGTCGATGGTGCCTTCCGTCGTCGGTGCCACGGCGAGCGCCTCGGGGGGAATGAGTGGTTTCTGGTCTCGTTTCTTCTCTTCGCGCTTGTAGGTGAGCATGGCGGCCACTTCCTCCGGCTTGGTCGTGATGATGGCTTGTTCCTTGGGAGAAGCGACCACCTGAATCGCCACGTGTTTGTTGCCGGCGAAGAAGAGTCCCTGCCCGATGTCGGAGTTGAGGAGCAGGTACTTTTCGCCGTCCGTCAGGTAGAAGAGTTTCTGCAGATTATCCACGGCCGTGGGTGACTGTTTGAGCAGGATCTGCAGCGATGCGTTGGTGATGATGGGTTTGCCGTAGGGCGAATTCACGAAATCCTCCACGTCCTGCGTGATCGTGGTGACGCCCAGCCAGTACTTGCGGGCGCGCTTGATGAGGCCGTAGAGGAAGCGCGCGGAATCCTCGTGCTGCATCAGGTTCCACGCCTCGTCGATGACGAGGAAGCGCTTCTTAAAGTCGGCGCGGATGCGGTTCCACAGGAAGTTCAGGACCACGTACATCGCGATCGGCCGTAGCTGCTCCTCCAGATCGCGGATCTGGAAGACGATCATCGTGTTGTCGAGTTCGACGTTCGTCCGCTGGTCAAAGAGTCCCGCGAAGCTGCCTTCTGTGAACTTCTTGAGCGTCTGCGCCATATGCTCGCCGCCTTCCGTGGTCTTGAGCACGTCGACGAGATCACCGAGTGTCGGCGGTTCGAGTGCCGCCGGTTCAGCGGTCGTGAGCGTGATGCCCTTGAGGGCGTAGGTGTCGAGGATCGCCTTGTCCAGCACGCCGTCTTCGGCGGGCGTGAGCGTGCCGAGCATGAGCTTGAAGAGCCCGTGCAGCGTGATGGCGGCGGAGCGGAGCGTCTCGCCGGTTTGCGCCTCCTCCCCGCGCACGGCCTTGGGCAGATCGAAGGGGTTGATGCGGAAACTCGATTGCAGCGAGAGAGGGATGAAGGTCCCGCCCACGGTCTTACACAGTTCCACGTATTCGTTCTCCGGATCGATGACGAAGACGTCCGTTCCGAACATGAGTGAGCGCAGGATCTCCAGCTTCACCGTGAAGGATTTTCCCGCGCCGGAGGTGGCGAACACGGTCGCATTGGCATTCGGCAGGTCGAAGCGGTCGAAGATGACCAGCGAATCGTTGTGCCGGTTGATGCCGTACAGGATGCCGTGGTCGTCCGTGAGGTCGGGGCTTGAGAAGGGGAAGCTCGTCGCGATCGGCGAGGTATTCATGTTGCGGTTGATTTCGAGCTCGTCTACGCACAGCGGCAGGGTCGAGATCCAGGCATGTTCCATCTGGAACATGGCCGGCTTCGTCAGCATCAACTTACCGCCGAGGATCGATTCCAAATCCGTCTGCAGTTTCTTCAGTTTCACCATGTCCTCCGCGTAGATCGTGATGTACATGCCGAACTGGAACAGCTTCTCGCGGCCGCGTGCCAGAAGGTCCCGCAGTTCCTCGGCGTCCTGCAATGCCGCCTCGAGCGCCGGATCGCGCACGATGCCGCGCTGCTCCAGCATGCGGATCGAGGAGCGCATCTCGGCCACTTTTTTGCGGAGCATCTTCAGAATGACCTTGTTGCTTGCCGGATAGATGTAGTGGGAGATCTCGAGCTGCGCGTCGAAGTTCACCGTCTCCGAGAGCCAGTTGGGGTAGGCGTAGTTGGGCCAGTTGTAGACGAAGAGCGTGCGCGAGTGGAGATCGTTTAAGATGATTTCATCGCGTTTCACCTCCATGCCGGCCGGTGCGATGATATCGAGCGTCTTTTGCAGACCCTCTTCGTAGCGGCGCAGCGCCATTCGCTCATCGGTGGTGAATTCCCGGTCGCGGTCTTTGGCGCTCGTCAGGGCATCTTCGGCGACTCTCTGAATACCCAGAAGATCATCGATTGCGATGAGAAGCAGGTTCAGGCGAGCCGGTTTCATGGGGGTGGTCGGAGAGGGCATGGGAAATCATTAAATTATAGCAAAAATCGCCTTTTGAGGCAATCCTCGCCTTCACCCGCTAGAAAATGCTCCGCCGCTGCGTTTCCCGTACCAGGCCCAGGTCTTCCAGGCCCTGCGGATCGGTCACCTGCAGCCCGGAGAGCAGGATTTCCCGGTTCTTCTCGATGGCGGCGAGTCTCTTTTCCGCAAGGGTGAGAAACTCCGTGAGCTTCTTCAGCGATGACTCGGTCTGTGTCTCTTTGGAGGTCGTGGCCGAGAGTGCCGTCTGTGCTTCGATCAGTTCCTTCTCTTTCGTCCCGGCCAGCGAAAAATCTTTGGCTTTCACCGCAGCTTTTTGCTCCTTGGTGATCTGACTCACGGTTGCGCGTTCCGCTTTTTTCTGGGCGCTGATGCCCTCGAGTGCCGCATCCAGTTCCTCACTGCGCTTCTTGGCATTCGTCACGATGTTCGACAGGGATTCCACGTACAGATTGAGCGCCGCCACGCGATCCGGGCTCCTGTTTAAGTGATCGACGATATTCACGGAGAGCGCATCGCCGAGCGTCTGGAGCAGGGCGAATGTTTCATCGTTCAGCGGTTCCTCCTGTCCTTGGATGATGTGCAGGATTTCCGCGATACCCAGAGTGGCGGATTGCGTTGGCAAAAAGCGTCTCTGTGCCAGAAAGAGTGAAACAAAGACGCCCAGCGTGCCGCTCGGACGGGAGGCCGCCGCCGTCAGCATGGAAGAGGAGAGAGATTCCAGCACAACCGTGGCGCTCTTGCCCCCACTGACCGGTGGCAGGGATGCTTGGTCAGAGGAAGCGCCGCAACCACCCAGTGTGGCAGCCGTCAGCGCCAGAAGAACAATGCTTTTCTTCACGGAATAGCATTGTAGTCCTTCCGCATTCTTCAGCACAACAGAGCTCAATTTTCCTTTCCTCGAACACAGAAATTTTCCAGGAGTGAAAAAACGTCATTTCGGACACATTTTGTGTTCAAAACATGAAGATTTTTTGTATGCAAGATCAAATTTTGTTTTCAGCTCGCATGCGAGGTTTTTGGTGGTACATTTGCGCTGTTTCCTGATCATAACTTTTGTTCATCACGACTATTTTCATTCATGTTCGAGGAGTTAGCAGAAAAGGCAAGAATTGCGCTTTGTGACAAGTATTCCCTCAAGGATCTCGTCGTTCCGTTTCGACGGCCCCAGGAGCAGGCACACGGTGACGCGGCGACAGCCATTGCGCTGCAGTTAGCCAAAAATCTCAAAAAGAAACCGCAGGAGGTGGCACAGGTTCTCTGCGATGCCCTCCAGACGATGTCCTTCGTCGAGAAGGCGGAGGTGGCGGGGGCGGGCTATGTGAATGTGTGGCTCACTCCCGAAGCGCTCATACGGGAACTGGTCATGACCGAAGGGGCGTGTACTCCGCGGGCTTCCCGCAAAGGGGAAGGCCCCGTGATCATCGACTATTCGCAGCCGAACATCGCCAAGCCCCTCGGGGTCCATCACATTCTCTCGACGGTCATCGGGCAGTGTCTCTGTAACTTGCACCGACACCTCGGTTACCCGGTCGTGGGTTGGAACTACATCGGAGATTACGGAACGCAGTTCGGCAAACTCGCCGTAGCGTGGGAGAAGTGGGGCAAGGGCAAGCCTGTTTCCAAACACTCTCTGGATGAGCTCTTAGACCTCTACGTGCGTTTTCATACTGAGGCGGAGCAGGACAAGACGCTGGATGACGCTGCCCGTGCGGCGTTTTTGAAGTTGGAGCAGGGCGACAAAAATCTTCGCTCCTTCTGGGAGGGTGTCGTGCAGGTGACCAAAGCGTCGCTCTCCGCAATCTACGAACGGCTCCACGTCCGCTTCGATACGGACATCGGTGAGAGTTTCTACGAGGACAAGATGCAACCGATTCTGGACGAGGGGAGGAAGAAAAAAGTATTCGTTGAGGGGAAGGAGGGGTCACTCATCGTGGAATTTGCCGGGGAGGAGAATCTGCCGCCGTTCCTCGTGCAGAAAGGGGACGGTGCCACGCTCTACGCCACGCGCGACTTGGCGCAGATCCGCTACCGCATCGACACCTACCATCCTCAGGCGATTCTGTACGTGGTGGATGTTGCACAGCAGCTCTACTTCCAGCAGCTTTTTGAAACAGTCAGCCGCCTCGACTGGAAACTGCCGCTCCTCGAACACGTGGTCTTCGGCCGGATGCGATTTGCCGACCAGGCCATGAGTACGCGCAAGGGTACCGTGCTCAAGTTGGAACATGTGTTGGATGAGGCAGTGGTGCGTGCCAAGGGGGCGATAACGGCACACCGCGATTCCATCCAGACCGACGACGAAGATGCGCTCGCGGAGATGATGGGCACGGGGGCGCTCGTGTACGGCATCCTGAGCCAAAATCGTAAGATGGATCTGGTCTTCGACTGGGAGAAGGTTTTGTCGCTAGAGGGGAACAGCGCTCCGTACCTGCAGTACACCCATGCACGCGCGCGTTCGGTGCTGCGGAAGGCGGAAACGAAAGACGTTGCGCTCCCTGCCAAGACCGGTGGCCTCACGGATCGCGAGCGTTCTCTCATTGGCATGCTCCTGACCTTTCCGTCCGTTCTGGAAGACGCTCGCGCGCAGCGCATGCCGCACACACTCGCGAATTATCTGTATGCGCTCTGTCAGGAATTCAATGCCTTCTACAACAGTGAACCGATTCTCAAGGCGGAGGCTACGAAACGCCCCCTCCGTCTCGCATTGACGTCTCTCGCGGCTCGGGTGCTCAAGACCGGCGCCGAACTTCTCACCTTGCGCGTTCCCGAACGCATGTAACCGTTTTTTGCCGCACCCGCGAAGGGGTGCTTCTCCATCCCATCCCTACCCCCTATTCCCCTCCATCCCATGTCCCGGTACTATCAGCCTCCCCGACGTTCCATGGCTGCCGTCACCACACGTTCGTTCATCGCGTTCCTGCTGATTGCCTCCTTCGGCATCCTCTTCGCGGGATGCGGACAACCTCCTCCGCAAGATGACGATTTCTCCTTCACGGCCGAGGATCTGGCGCGGTTCCGGGAACTGGCGTCACAGGCCGACATGGCCGGATCAGGATCAGCCGTGACGGCGGAGTCCTCCTCGGGGGTCGTGATGGAGATCACTGCGGGACAGAAACTCCCCACAGAGGCTCCCGTGCTCGATCTTTCGCAGGTGAAAACGTATGACGCCGTGCGGGCAGGACCGGGGACCGGAGGCAAGGATACGTACCAGGTCACCAATGAGTTCCTGAACGTGCGGTCGGCACCCAATGTGACGTCGTCGCAGGTGGCGCGGCTCCTCCGCGGCGAATCGGTGACCGTGCTCGAGTTCGTCGATGCTGCTTGGGCAAAAGTGCGCCTGACGGACAACCGCGAGGGCTTCATCTCGCAACGCTACGTTGCCAAGATCGTATCGGAGGAACAGCTCAAGAAAGAGAAAGAGGCGTTTGCCGGTCAGTACTACGTGAACTTCGGGTTCGTGAACGTCCGCAAGGGGGCGGACAGCGACAGCGAGAAGCTCGGGGAACTTCCCGGGCAGGCCTTCGTGCGGCCCGTGAGCCATGACGAGAACTGGGCGCGCATTTCCTTCCAGGGCAAGGAGGGCTATGTCGCCATGCAGTACCTCTCACCGTTCCTGCCGAATTTCCTCGTGCGGCAGAACACGTTCACTCTGCCCATCCTGCATTACCGGCTCAATCAGCAGGGATCGCTCGAGGCTCTCCAGAGACATTTGCCCAAGCTCAAGGCCGAGGGGGTGGCGTTCATGACGCTGGATCAGTTCGCCGGCCTGCTCCTGCAGCAGCAGGAGAAGGATGTGCGTCTGCCGCCCAAGGCGACGGTCATTGCTCTTTCTGCTATCACCGCGCAGAACGTGCGTGCGGTGTCGGATGCGCTCACGGCGGCGGGTGTCAAAGCCACGCTCTTCATTGAAACCAGGGAACTCGGGCTTTCTGGCATCACCGAGAAGACGCTCCTGACGCTGCAGGCCAACGGACTGGATCTGGAGTCCGGAGGGCACACGGGCGATGATCTGCGATCACTGACGAATGCCCAGGTGGAGCTGGAACTTGCGCAGAGCCGCAAATTGCTCGAAGAGTTCTCGCACGGCAAAGTGCGCATCATCGGCTATCCGGAGGGCGGAGTGAACGAGCGCGTGGCCCAGTATGCTGCGCAAGCGGGATACCTGCTCGGCGTCGGGGTGGCGCCGGACCGGTCGTTCCAGCGTGAGCAGCTCCTGAGGCTTCCGAGCTTCCTCGTGTCACCCACGGCGACTGACCAGGAGGTCATCACGATGGTGAAAGGTCAGTAGCTGTTTGCTTGTCGTTTTTCGCTGATAGGTTACGTCTTCTAGCTAAAAGCTCACCGCTCACAGCAATAAGCTACTGCTTCAGTTTCTGATTGATGGAATTGAATTCGTCGATGAAGTCGGTGATGGCGTTCTGCTTCGCCACCCGGCCGGCCTGCTCCGCTGCCATGGAGGTGATCTTCTCGAGGAGCTGATCCCCGTATTGAATGGTGTACCACGTGAGGAAGACGACGATGACGATCGGGATCAGACTGAGGACGCCCCGGATGCCCGCCCACGTCGTGCGGATGCGGTCACGACGGTCCATGCGCTTGAGAATCGTGAGGATTTGTTCGAGTGCATCCGGTTCTTTGGGAGAGGGGGGCATGGGACGGAGGAGGGATTGGGGATGAGGACTAAGGACCTAGGGCGATGGTTGTTTGTTGTATGTTGTTTTGTTGTTAAAAACCACGTTTCCACTTGCGGAGGAGTTCGAAGGCGCGGGTGAAATGGTAGCGCGCACTGAGCGGGAAATCCATGCAGTGCTGGAGCTCGAGGAGCTGCCCTCCGAAACCGGTTTTGAACAAGGTCACGCCGGCGAAGGGATGAGATTTTAGCTGACAGCTGACAGCTGACAGCTGATCTCCTTCCTGCTTTCCGAGTGGAGCAATCCCCCAGAAATTGTAGACATAGTCTCCGCGTTTCAGTGCATCCCGGATCGCCGTCCACTGGAGCAGGTAGCTCGCCGGGATCTTGGAGAGACGATGGGTGGAGGCGCCGTGGTGGTAGCTCGTCTCGCCGAAAGCGTGCATGTGGATGGAGGCGGCAGCCACCTCGCCCTGAAAGCGCGCGAGGTAGAGCGTACATTCGTTGCGCTCAGCAAAACGGCGGACCTGGGCGCGGAAGAACGCGTTCGTGTACGGCGTGAAGCCGTGCCGGCGGCGCGTTTCCTCATGGAGGGCGATGAAGTGTTCGATGTCCCGGTTGGGGTCGGCGCTCGCTTCCACGGTCACGCCGTCGCGCTCGGCGCGGTGGATGAGGTTGCGCGTGGTCTTGCGCATGGCCATGAGGAGGGCGTCTTCGGTTTTTTGCATCTCCCCCACCCTTGGTCCCTCCCCCGGAGGGGGAGGGAACATCCTTGTGCCCCCTTTCCCCACCGGGGGAAGGGCTGGGGATGGGGGAGAAATACCTGCATTGTCAGACGTCCACGGGTCCGGCGCCTGCAGGGGCAGGTACCAGAGGTGCTCGGCGAGGAGGTGTAGCGGCGAAGCCACTGCAGTGGAAAGAGGAAAGTGGAAAGTGGAAAGTGGCCAGAAGGGGCTCATGCGGATGAAAGCACAGCCGTGAGCACGCGCTACGTTTGTGAGTTCTTGAATGAGGGAGTCGAGGATGAGTTGATAATTGATCATTGATAATTGCATGTTGATCACGGGGCCGTACGGGATCATGAGGTGCCGTCCGCGCCGGGCTGGCACGAGAATGGCCAGACAAATGGCCGCAATTTTCCCTTCGTCACGAACTTCCAAACGAATAGGCTCCTGCGCCGTATCGCGGTACACCTCGCCCATGGTCCAGCTCTGCAGGAAAGGCCGGAAGGTCTGCAGCGCGAGGAACGCATCCCACTCCTGTGCGTTGTTGGCTTCTTGAACCATCATTACCCTTTCATCCTAGCTCAAAACCGGTTCAGGGTTACAGGCTTCTTGCCTTACTTCCGCGTACGGCTTCCCCAGGTGTTCCAATTCTCCATTCTGTTTACGAAAAGAGAGCAGATCATAGAGTCGCTCAAGCGTTTCCTGCGAAGATGCGTGAATATAGAAGCTGCCATCACCGTCGATGTGTTCAACACGGATTGTCCGCGCAATATCCGGCAGGTGATCTGCAATAATCCTTTGCACTGTTGCATGACACTCTTTGCCGAGTGAATGATTTTGCATGGCTCCGGTGGCGCGGACGTTCATGCGCCATGCTCCCGTTTCAACGAAGTGCGTGCGTTCAGAAGGTGTCCTCATAAGGGAGTATTATTTCCCTCTATTGGGTTCTGTCAACTGATTGGAAAGTGCTTGAATGAGCTGTAATGCCTGATTTTCGCTCATCGTCGGATGTGTCGGGAGCGACAGAATCCTCTCGGATGCTTCCTCGGCCTTGGGGTCCGAGCCCAGTTTGTAGTCCGCTTCTTCCAAGGGACTCCCGGGCGGGCAGATCGTGCAACCCGACCACCCATCCTGTAGATGGATGTTCTTTTGTTTGAGTGCATGTCGGATTCTTTCGGCCCCGCGGACGAAGAGGGGGAATTTTTGCATGGGCAGAGCGGGGTGAATGGCCTTGGGGATCGAAAGCTTGCAGCTTGCAGCTTGCTGCTTGCTGCTTTCCGCAAGATACAGTTTGGTGAGATGTCGGCGATGATCGTTGATCTGCCGCAGCTTCTCTAATTCCGCGAGGGCGAGAGCGGCGCAGGCGTTCGGAAGTTTGTGGAGGGTGGGTTCCATATTTCCCTGCTTTTCCTCCCGCGTGAGGATGGGGACGAGAACTCCCAAATAGCGCGCGAGCACGAGCAGTGCCTTGCCGATTCGAAGGCCATAGAGCGGCCGTGCGACGGTATACACGAGCGGGTAACAGAGCAGGCGCTTGATCCGGAGCAAAGAGAGGGAACGAGCCGTTCCTTCTTCCGCTTTCAGCTGCACGGAGACGGCTGGGTTGCGCGACAGGATGGCACCACCCGTGATGCCGGAGATCGCCTTGTCACGCCCGAAACTGAGGAGGATGAAATCCCCGTCTTTGCCGATCGTCCGCGGTCCCTGATCATCGGGAAGGATGTGCGCGCAGTCTTCGATCAGCAGCAGTCCGTAGCGGTCGCAGAGCGAGCGCAATTTGTGCGTGTCGGCGGGGATGCCGAAGGTATGCTGGCAGATGATGGCTTTGGTTCGCGGTGTGATTTTGCGCTCCACATCAGTGGGATCCATATTCAACGTGTCCTGCTCAATATCAGCGTAGACCGGAACGCATCCCGCCGCCTGAATGGCGTTGGGCACGACCAGGCAGGTGTAAGCCTGCACGATGATCTCCGACCGCTCGGGTCCCTTCAGCGCCCGCAGGAGCGCGACCAGCGCCTCGCGTCCTGATGCGAATAGGAAGGTGTCCGCATCAAACTGCAGTGCGAGTGCGGAGCGAAGGGCTTCACGCGCGGGTCCCTCTCTCCACATCCATGGTTGCAGCAGGAGCGAGAGCGTACGCAGCACGTATCCTCCGTTCACGTGCGGAGCGAAAGTGTGGTGGATGGGGCGGAGGAGGGACATGGACGGAGGACGAAGGACTAAGGACGGAGGACGAAGGACTAAGGACTAAGGACGAAGGGAAAAGGGAGAAGGACGAAGGGAGAAGGGAATGGGAAGGAGGACAGAGGACTTGGGACTTAGGACTTGGGAAGTAAACGGCGGACGGTTTCTTCGGGAATACGTCCGGCGCAGACGAAGAGCGTGCCAGGAGGAACGGGTTTCGTCTTCTTCGAGAGAATTTCCACGGGTTTGCCGTATCCCCGTGCGAAAGAACGCGCATGACGCGGGTGCGAGAAAATGACGCGCGCAAAGATGCCCGCTGCCTCCACACCCAGTTGCGCGTGTACGCGATCCTCCTCTTCCCCCAGCTCGATGAGCCCGCTCGTGAGGAGCACTTTTTCCTCGGCGGGCTGCGCCTTGGCCCAGCCGATACTTGCCTTGAAGCTGGCCTGACTGGCGTTATGCGTATCGTCGAGCAGAGTCACCGTGCCGATGGTGCGGACCGAGAAGGTGTGTTCCGGGGGTTTATAGCTTACGAGCCTGCGCGCGATCTCGGGGCGCTTGAGGCCCAGCACTTCGGCTGCCGCCATGGCGAGGAGGATATTCGTCACGTTGTGTGTTCCGTGGAGCGGGGTCGTGACCATGGTGTTCCCGACGCGGAAACGGAGGCCTGTTGCCGTCTCCTCGATATCAAATGCTTCCATGTCTGCGGGGCCTCCCGTTCCCACAGTGACGGTCCTGCAGCGCGCATGTTGCCGCAAGTGTTCTGCGAAGGGGCTGTCGCCGTTCACGATGCCGGCCCCCTCCGGCGGCAGCGCATCGAAGAGCTCCGCCTTGGCCGTGAGAAGACGTTCCTGTGAACCGAAAAGAGCCATGTGCTGTGAGCCGATGAAGGTGATGATGCCCATGAGCGGGCGTGCGATGTCACAGAGTCTTCGGATTTCGCCGCTGCGGTAGGCTCCCATTTCTACAATCAGAATTTTGGGGACGACGGATGTGCCCGAGAGCGTCTGCGTGATCCAGCGGGCCACGCCGATCTCGGAGTTCACGTATGCGGGGGTGGCTCTGGCTCCCTGGTCTCTGAGCAGATGGAGGAGGAGTTCCTTCGTCGTCGTCTTCCCCACGCTTCCCGTGATGCCGATGACGATCAGGTGTTCGTGCCGGTCCCGCATCGCACGTGCGCGGCGCCTGATCCGACGCTTGAGCAAAGCATCAATGGGCAGAAAGATGCTCCATGAGAGGATGAGGGCGAGTGATGCGAGCAGCGGGATCAGCACCATCCCCGGCAGGTACGTGGGCGGGAGGAGCAGGATCAGCAGCGCAGCGAGCAGGACGAAGCACAGGGCTCCGCTCACGAGCGCGATGGCTTTGACGGTCCACACGGGGCGTGGCTGCCGGTTCAGCGCTAGGCGGATCACGGTCAGGATGGTGAGGAGCGAGAGCACCGCCATCGTCCACGTGTCGTTCGGCATCCATGCAAGAAGGAGCGGAGGCAAAGACAGGAGCAGGATGAGGGGCTTGAGGAAGCCGAGCGACTGTTGCATCAGGCCTTCGCTCCTGAAGTGCTCCTTCAGCCGATCGATGCGCCACTCTTTCACCTGCCAGAGTGACGCGAACGTGAGCACGGTCGAGAGAGAGGCGAGGAGCGCGAGGAGGACGAGGAGTAAGGACATAGGACGAAGGACGAAGGGAGAAGGAGGAAGGAATCGGAAACTAGAGCGCGTTGCGGATCACGGAGGCGATTTCGAGTGCGCGGTTGCGGTGGACGCGGTGGCGGGTCCCTTCAAACGTATGGAGCACGCTGCCGTGGATGCGCTCATGCATCAGCCGTCCGTCCGCGATCGGCGTGTAGGTATCGTCCTCGCCCCAGAAGAGATCGGTTGGGACGGTGATCTTCGAGAGGAGGGGAGTGAGATCCTCCGCCGTGACTTTCGCGAGGGTTTGTCGCATCACGGGTGAGGCCCGTTCGTAGTCATGCTCGCGCAGGATCTTGTAGAGCAGCGTTCGCGCAAGCCGTTCTAATTTCGACAGTCCGGGAACGGCGAAGATCGCGTGGCCGATTGTGGTCAGCAATTTCCCCACGATGCGTTTGATGGACCGGTGACGGATGCCCGCGGCGGCGCAGAGGTAGAGGTGCTCGAAGTGAGGACTGGGGACTTGGAACTTGGGACTTGGAACTGATTGTCTTGAGGCGAGCTTGATCGCAATGCGGCCGCCGTGGGAGTGACCCAGCAATAATGCAGAGCACCCCTTCGCGGGTGCGTTTTTTTGAAACCAGGCCTCCACCCAATCGGCATAGTCATCCACCGACCATGGTCGTGGCGGTTCGGGTTCATCGCCGAATCCCGGCAGATCCGGCGTGAGGATCAACAGGTCTTCGCCGTCGAGTGTGGCCTTGAGTTCCGCAAAGGATTCTTTTGAGCCGCCCCAGCCATGGAGACAGAGAAGGACGGGTTTCATGTGTGGCTATTATGCCCTACTTTCCGCATCGGATCCTCGAAATCGCAGTGGATTCTTCCTGTGCAGAGCTTCCGTATGATCCAATCTTTTGGTAGGCTCGGCTTCGTGTCACGGTAGCTCAGTTGCCCAGCCCCGCTGGCGGGGCGTCATGGATAACTTGCTCGGATGACCATCAGTTCCTTCCTCCTGCATCGCTCGTGTCACGGTAGCTCAGTTGGTAGAGCACAGGACTCATAAGCCTGGGGTCGCCGGTTCAATCCCGGCCCGTGACACCATTCGACTCGCGCCTTCGGCGCTCGCTCATGGTCCTCGGCCTTTGGGCCTCGGGCCACTCTTGGCGTGAGCGAGTCGAATGAGTCTGAGCGAACCCCGAGCTTGCCGAGGGGTGAGTCGAAGACCCCAACAAACAGAAACAAAACTTGCTACGCTGCTCTGCTATGCCATGGCTCGTTTACATCGGCCAAGCTCCAACAAGCAGGTATTACACTGGCATCTCCACAGATCCTCACGAGCGCATCGAAGCACACAATCATGACGAGGGAGCAAAGTTTTCTCATGACCAAGGAGCGTTGCGTTTGCTATACATTTCACCACCCTTTCAAACAAAATCAGAGGCTCGTAGACGCGAAATCCAGATCAAGGGATGGTCGAGGGAGAAGAAGGAGAGATTAATTCGAGGAGAATGGAAGTGAAAGCGCAATGATTCGCTATCCCTCTCCAGCGACTGTAATACCCAAATGCTCCCTCAAGAGATGTCGTTGGATATTCGACCTCTCTTCAGCGAGTACTTGTTGCAATCCCTTCCTCCAATGCTCGATGCTTTGCCTGCGGACATGAGGGGCAAGCCCTTCCACCCATTCCCTAAAGTTCTCGCGTGTATGCCAAGGTCGCTCGATATCCCGATCTGCATCCAAAGCCGCACAATATGCCCGATAGAGTTCAAAGAGCTCATCCCAATCTTCGATGCTGCACTCCCGTTCTTCTTCCATGGGAACATGGTATCACCTTCCATCGAATCAGGATCACGTAATAGCATTGGGGACTCGTGACACCACCATTTTTCGAACAATCAAATCCCCCTTGTTTCTTCCCGAGTGGCCGAGTTAGGCTCGCCGCTCCTTTCCCCCCATCTGTTATGAAGCGCTCCGCTCTTGTTTCCCTCGTTCTCGGGAGTCTGCTCCTCTCCGCCTGCGGCCAGGCACAGCCGCCAGCCACCGGCGAAGGTGCCTCTTCCAGTGCCGTCGTGTCCGCCGCATCCGACGCGCGCGTGATCCGCGTCGAGGCTACCGACTGGACGTTCACTCCCTCCACCATCACGGCGAAGGTGGGAGAAAAAGTGAAATTGGAGCTTGTGGGTGTCAGCGGCGACCACGGCATCGGCGTTCCTGCCCTTAATCTGGATGTGAAATTCAAGGCCGGGGAGACAGTCACGGTCGATCTGCCGACGGACAAGGCCGGGGTCTATCCCTTCCGCTGCAATGTGATGTGCGGCGACGGGCATTTCGACATGTTGGGTTCTATCGTGATCGAGTGAGGGATCGTACGCATACGACGAAAAGGCGGGCCCGTGCCCGTCTTTTTTTGCTGTTATCCGGCAAACAAATGCAGTTTTTTTCTTGCCCGGTCTTTGAATCCCTCCTAGGCTTAAGTGCATTTTTACTTCATTTTCCCTATTTCCCATGAAGCGCTCCATGATCCTTGCGGGACTTTCGCTCTTCCTCCTGACTGCGTGTGGCACGGCCTCCGTTGTCACCGAGGAAGGTGCAGAGCAGAGCTCCTCTTCCGTTGCCACCGAACAGGTGCCTGTGGAAGGAGCCGCTCAGAGCAGCGTGTCCTCCGTTGCCGCGGTCGATGCGGATGCCGCAGTCGACGGCAGTGTCGTTGCAGAGTAATTGCTCGCAATCCAATCTCAATAAACGGGCTCCACCGGGGCCTGTTTTTTTATCCGCGCCAGGCGATGACGGCCACGTACGCGACGTAGAGGACGAGCATGATAGCGCCTTCCCACCGGCGGATGATGTATCGCTCACGCTGCTTCCACCAAAGGAAGATGCGACGCCAGAGCCACCCGTTATGGATGAGGAAGAAGAGGAGCACGGTGGTTGCCACCAGCACCCAGAGGTCGAAGTTGGCTGCGGGTGTGAAGGGGATCGGCCGGATCACGGCGCTCACGCCGAGGATCCAGAAGATGTTAAAGATGTTGCTGCCAACGATATTCCCCACGGCGATGTCGGCGTTCTTTTTATACGCAGCGACGGTGGACGTGGCGAGTTCAGGCAGGGACGTTCCGGCGGCGACGATGGTGAGGCCGATGAGCGCCTCGCTTAAGCCGAGAGTGCGTGCGATGGTGACTGCCGCATCCACGGTCAGCTTGCCACCGGCGATGAGTGCGGCAAGGCCCGCGAGAACGAGGAAGGAAGAAGCGGCGATGCTTCGCTGCATTTTCCCCGCTTCGAGAGGGATCTCCTCTTTGCTGTGTGGCATGCCGATGATGTAGACCAGAAAGATCGCGAAGAATCCCAATAGCCCCAGCCCTTCCGCTCTGCTCAGAACGGCGTTGAGCGTTCCATCGAGGATAGTGTCGTTTGCGAAGATCAGCAGCATGAACGCGGCGAGGAGACTGAAAGGAATTTCTTTGTGGATCGTTGATTTCTGAACGACGATCGGGGCGATCATTGCCGAGATGCCGAGGATCAGGAGGATGTTGAAGATGTTGCTGCCGACCACGTTGCCGATGGCAATATCGCTCGCCCCTTGCACGCTCGCGACCATGTTCACCATGAATTCCGGCATGGATGTGCCGAAGGCGACGATGGTGAGTCCGATGGCCAGGTCCGACACGCCGATCCTGCGGGCGAGTGCGGAGGCACCGTCGACGAGGAGCGCGAATCCGATAATCAGGAGAAAGAGTGCGTAGAACATTGCGGAGACTCTAGCATTCACTTGTTCGTTCTTCCAGAATCCGTACCATGGGGATGATGCCGCCTCACAAGAAGCCCGAACCGGCACAGGAATCATCGGAGGTCCTGAAGCTCCGGGAGGATCTTCAGAAGTTGCAGCAGGAGGCCGACCGTCTGAAGGATATCGCGGGCCGTGCGCAAGCAGATCTGCAGAACGCCAAAGACCGTCTGGAGCGCGAGCGGCAGGATGTGAGCAAGTTCGCGCTTGCGGGGGCGATGACACGCCTCCTCCCCACCCTCGACAATCTCCAGCGCGCGTTCCAGCATTTGCCGGAGGACTTGATGACGCATGAGTGGGTGAAGGGTGTGGCGGCCATCGAACAGGAGCTCCTACGGCAGCTCACGGAACTGGGCTTACAGAAGATCGAGGCGCTGGGTCAGTCCCTCGACCCCACGCGGCATGATGTGCTGCAAGTGGGACCAGGAGAACAGGGGAAGGTGATCGAGGTTTTTGAAGAGGGCTACGCATTCAACGGGCGGGTTCTTCGGCCGTCCAAGGTGCGCGTGGGGGGCGGAAAGGTGGCGTGCGATGCGTAGTCCGGGTCCGGCGGCAGGATATCCCTGCAGTTGCGCAGGGTTTGGGCGATCACGTCTAATGCCTCCGTCGTGTCCGGGCCGGGGCGCATTTGTAACGTGGCGATCTCTCGTGTAACGCTGTTCACTCCAGCGTGATCGCCGGATTCCATGAGAATGGCGTACGCATCGGCCACGCGTGTCACGCGATTCAGGTTCTCCGGCGAGAGGCGGTGACCCTCGCGCAGGATAGCTGCCGAGCATGTGAGGGCGCAGGGATGAATGAGATGGCCGTGTTCCTGTTCCACGAAGGGAACGTAACATCGCGCTTTGCTGTGCGTCAATACCGGCGATTGCAGCGCTTCGAACGACGGCGTCATGGGGCCTGCATGCACGCGCGGAAACGATCGCCCCTCTCCTCAAAGTTACGGAACATTCCATAGCTGGGCGAGGCGGGGGAGAGCAGAACGATTGGCGCGAGAGACAAACCTGGCGGTTTTTCTCTCACGAGCTCTCTTTTTCCTGATTTGAGTCCTCCAGCGTTGGGGCCCGCGAGACCCAACGCTTCGGACGTTTTTTTGCTGCGCTTCGCGGTTGTGACAGCTTCTTCCATGTTTTTTGCGTCGAAGAACTGCGCCGGGACATTGGCTATCTTCAGTGCCTCCCTGATCCGCGTGCCGCTCTCTCCCATCAGGATCACCGTTTGGACGGAAGAACGCTTCAGGCGCTCCGCGAGCGGCGTGAAGTCGTACCCGCGGTCCTGCCCACCCAGAATGATCGTCGCGACCCTGTCACCCAGTGCATCGAGTGCCGCAATGGCGGATTCGGGCGTCGTCGAGATGGAGTCATCCACCCATTCAATGCCGTGATGCACGCCGAGTGACTGCAGACGGTGCGGGAGGGGAATGAACGAGCGAATTGCCGCGATGGCTCCGTCTTTCGCAACGCCGAGTTCCTGACTGACGAGAAAGGCCGCCGCGATGTTGCTGAGGTTGTGCGTGCCGATGAGCATTGTCTCCTCAATCGCCACGGGAGCATCTGCCGCGGAGAAGGGGATGCGGATTCCTTTGCTCTCTTTCGCAATTTCCAACGCCCCGTCAGAATCGGCGGCGAAGAATACCTTGTCCTCTTCGGCCTGGAATCGCGCGATATGTTTCTTGGCTTCTCTGTACGCATCGAGTGAACCGTGGTAGTCCAGATGCTCCGGGAAGAATGCGGTCACCACGGCGATATGAGGACTCACGGTGAGATCCATGAGCTGGTAACTGCTCATCTCCATGACGAAAATCGTGTCAGGTTTTGCATCCGCGATATGTGCGATGGCGGGTTCGCCGATGTTGCCGATGAGGAGAATGCGGCTGTTTGGCTTGCTTGCCCTGAGCGCCCTCCCGGATGTTGTCCGGTACGGACGGGTCGTCGAAGGGTTGGCTGGTTGGCTGGTTCGGAGGATGTGATGGATGAGGGAAGCGGTTGTGCTTTTTCCTTTGGAACCCGTGACGCCGATGACGGTTGCACCCGATCCGGCGATCGAGTCGAAGAAGATCTGTGTCGGAGACGTAAGCTTTACGCTATAAGCTTGGAGCTCTTCACTGGGTGGTATTCCCGGTGACTTGATCAGCACGTCGAATTTATCCAGGTTCTTCAGCCATCCGTCGCCCACCTGCAGCCAGTGGGATGCGCCATCGGGAAGAATGACGGATGCGTTCTGATCGGCAATCGTCACTTCGCAGCCCGGTGCGCGCTCTTCCAGTGCTTTGAGCATGGCCTGCCCCTCGCGGCCGAAGCCGAGGATGCAGATGTTTTTGCCTCTGAGGTCCTTGATGTTCATGAGGAAGAAGAACAAAGGAATTAGGACATAGGACTTCAGACTTCAGACTTCAGACTTCGGACCAAGGGAAGTGCTGCGTGGAATGGTTCGGGGATGCAGTGTTCTTCGCTCGGTTCCAGCACTGAGGAGATCAATGTTTTTTCATCTTTGATGGTCGGCGTCACTTCATTTTTGAAGATCTGCATGGCTTTGGAATCATTCAAGTCTCCGCGCTCCTCCGCGAGCAGGAACGCCGCTTTCGTTTCCTCCGGCGTGCCCACGCATTCAAACGGCTTAAAGCCTTCGAGGCCGAGCAGTTGCCGGTAGAGGGGCAGGAGCGGTTCCTCATCGAAAAAGTTCTTTCCGAAAATTTCCTGCAGCGTCTTCTTCGGCAGGAAGGCGGCGAACATGGCGAACGCGAAGGCGCATTTGGGGCAGTGGCCGCACCAGCGTGCTTGTCCCCCACCCCTCACCCCTCCCCCGGTGGGGGAGGGGGCGGGGGAGAGGGCCGCCGTGAGGCGCCAGTTGGCGTTGCAGCTCGTGGTCGCAGCGAAGTACTGCGGCATCTTCGAGAATTCTTGCACGATCGAAAGTTCGCTCAATGGGCGAAGGAAGCTGAAGTACTCGATGTCCGAACCGATATCGCCGAGGTACTGCCGCAGCATCCGCTCGCATTCCAAACTCTTGCTCCACTGGTGATTGATCTGCTCGCCGAGATACTCGGTATTTCCCTCGTTTGCGCTCCGTTCATTGCTCATCACCACTGCATCGAATCCGTACAGCTCGGCGATGACGACGCTCAAAAAAGACAGGTACGCCGTGATGGGCACGTGCCCGTTGAGTGCGCCTTCCGCGTTCAGGCGGAAAAGTTCGGGTGCGAGATGACGCTCCACTGTGAGCAGCGGCAGCCCGGCGATTTTGGCTGCTTGCTCGATGAGGGGATGTGTGCCGATGCGGAAGAGTGTCACGTCATGGCCCGCTTCTTTGAGCAGTTCCGCGGTGACCGTCGAGTCTTTGCCGCCGCCAATAGGAACAAGGATGCGTTCCACTTTCCCTCTCCCTGCGGGAGAGGGTGGCGCGGAGCGCCGGGTGAGGGGAGAAGACGGGAAATTGACGAGGCTTCGGAAGTCGATCTTGTTGCGGAAGAAGAATTCTCCAAGACCTTTCTCGTACACGGTGTGCCAGAAGTCTGCTTGTTCTTGGTTCAGCGATCCGGAGCGGATTTCCATTGTCTTTGGCAGGCAGGTCTTGAAGTAGCTGATGCCGCCGATGAGGTGGAGCGCGTGGAGGACGCGGGACCTATGACCTAGGACTTGGGACTTCGGGAGGAGGAGGGTTTCGGTGAAATGCAGCTCATCGTCCAGCGAGTAGCGGAGTTCAATTTTCCCCGCCTCGGAATCGAGAGCATAGGAATCGAAAATGAAGGAGGAGTATTGCTTCATCGTGAGGCCCTTCGGCAAGTCTCAGGGCAAGTTCTATCATAGCGGGACCCGAGGCCTTCGTGAGAGACATTCCTTTGAGAAAGATGATGCTTGCGCCGGGATCTGGGAGTGCTAAAACATGCTCATGGCTGGCATGCTTGATTTAGATCCGGAAACGATCAGGACAACCATCCGTGAAGTCAAAAGTGACGTTGCGGCGGGTCAGGTGGTTTTGGAAGGAGGAACGGCCATGCAGAGAAACGCGATCGTGAATGAGGTGTGCAGACGGTTGGGCCAGGTCTATGCGGAGTGTAGCGCGGCGGTGTATGACGCCTTGCGTTCGGTGGAGGCGGAAGGATAAGAAAAGAAAACGTCGGAGCTACGACCGGCAACCTTCGATGAGCGAAGGTTGGTGCCATGGGAGGGACTTGAACCCTCAATCCCTTGCGGGAACGCGATTTTGAGTCGCGCGCGTATACCATTCCGCCACCATGGCAGGTCCGAAGGAGCCGTCTACCAATTCCCTGCCCGTCCGAAGTCCCGAGTCGCACCGAGGGACGAAGGCGGGCGCCACTCCGGCACAGAGATAGTGTACTGCTTTCTTTCCGGTGTCGGAAGCGTTCATGGGTGGCGTTCAGTCGATTTCGAGACAATCGTCCCGTCTGTTCGATGCAGGATAACGATCCCGAAGACGGCTGTCTTCGCAGCGTCCATCACGGTGAGGCGGATGAATTGTTTTTCCATGCGCACATGCACCGTGGTGGAGTCGGGTGCCGCAGTGAGGCCGAGCTCCCTGAGCACGACATTCTTGATACTCACTTCCTCTTGCGTGCTCACGGGTGATTTTCCGGTGAATTCCTCAAGGAAGTGTCTGAGCTGAAGTTCCGGAAGTTCAGGGGGGGGGCTTGCCATTGGATCTTCCATATTTTTCCGGAAGAGCATGACCATCCGGTGGTCCGTGAACGCGAAGCCCTGTGCGCATGCAGGCTGCTCTTGCACAAAGTACGTTGCGAGAGCCGCGCGAACGTCTTCCTCCTTGAGGTACTGCAGATAGTCATTATCCGTGAAGATCACGGGAGCGGCACGCAGCCGTTCCATGAATCTCTGCCGTAATCCGGGATGATCCGATACTTCGGCATACGCCAGATCCGTGGGGGAGTGTTGCGTGTACGTGTTGATGCCCGCCATGGCGCCCAGAGCGTAATACTGTTCGAAAGCGCAGCGGTCCATCAGGCGGTCGGCTTCCGCAGCAACGGATTTGTATTGTGAGGAAGAGAATGCTGCCTCCTCTGCTTTGCGGATGAGCTGCGCGTCGTCCGTTTCGGGATGGAAGAAGGGGGCAAGCGCGATCAGGAAGACGGGCAAGAGGTATTTGGGATTTTCACAGTAGAGAACGAACAGCCCCGCATACACCGGTATGGCGAGGATGAAGTGCTGTGCGAGGAAACTCCCCGATCCGATGGCGACCGTGGTCAGGTACAGAGCGATGCCCGAAAGCAGCACTGCCCAGAAGAGTTTCCGGGAAACCCCAAAAAGCCACCAGAGCACCGGGATCAGCAAAATGGCACTGGCGATGTATCGGATCACGAGCCATTGCACCAGGGAGCTTTGGATGGAGAAGGAATAATCGAGTCTCTCCCAGACGATCCAGAAGATGCCTGAGAGGTATACGCAGTATGACAGCAGGAATACGGCGATCGTGGCAACCCAGAGGGTTTTCCGGTTATCGTGAAATTTGAGCAGAGGAACAAAGCTCCAGAGGAGGAGGACAAAAACCCCCCAGAGCGGTCCGATGGGAGAGTACTGGGTAATATCCTCGACGAGCCGGAAAGACATCAGACCGCGGAACTGGAGGGAGCTTGGGGCATTCATGCGGTCGCCGAGAATCGTGGGGATGTCGATGGTGAGATAGGGGATGAGATAGCCGAGCACCGCCAGAATGAGCGTGCCCAAGAGCAGCGCGACGGCGAGGGGGAGCAAGAAAGAGCGCAGGAAGAAGCGCACATCCGGCGCGATGAGAATGCTCATTGCGCACACGGTCAACAAGAATGGCTCTTTCATGCCGATGGCACCGAGCAGGAAGAGGGAGGCAAGAACAATCCTCAGCCTGCTCATTCGCCGTCGGTCCCACGCCACGACGCAGAGGTACAGGAGCGCGAAGAATACGCCGTACGGTTCGGCATTGTTCAGATTGCTGCCACCGCGGATCGCCGTAAAGAGCAGGAGTTCGGATCCGAAGACGCATGCCGCTGCCGCAAGGATCCAGCGCGTCCAAAGGTCACGCGAGCGCGTGAGCCGTATTGCCAATCCCGTCATCAGGATCGGCATGGCCAGGAGCATACCAATGCGCATGAACCATTCCGCCCGCCCGTCGCCCGTGAGGAGCAGGGAGAAGGCTCCCAGAAAAATGACGCCGGGCGCCTTCACGTCCAGATGATCGCGGTACGGGATGTATCCGTTGAGGACGGCGCGTCCCCGGGACAGGAAGTCCGTCATGGGAATGTGCGTTTCCACTGCGATGCGCCGGACGATTTCTCCGCCCTCCATCACGCAGGCCACCAGGAGTGCTACGAGCACACCGAAGCGCAATGCGGTCATCATGCGTCCCTGCGTGTCTCTGCGAAGATCCGAAGTCATACGGTGTGCGGAAGAGATCCTTCGCATGATAGCACCCCTCATTGCGCGTCAGCGCCTGGAGCGGTGCGGAAGGTGCTTCTCCGGTTGCCTTGGCGCGAGGCGAAAGGGAGGCGGGGGCATGCGGTCAGTATACAGCCGTTCCGTTGAAGCTCATTCTTGCTGCGCTGATGGCGAGAGGGCGGGTTGCCCCTGTTCTTGCTTCCCCGTACTCTGGAGGCATGTTCGACACCGCCATCATCGGCCTCGGGGCCGCAGGGTACACCGCTGCGATCTACAGCGCGCGCTACAAGCTCGCAACGTTGCTGGTGGGTGAAGAGGAAGGTGGCATGGGCACCACTGCTGCGGAAGTCGGAAACTGGCCCGGAGATATCGAAGTGACCGGTCCGGAACTCATGGAGCGGATGAAGAAGCACGTACAGAGTTTCTCGGAGGTGACGATGAAGCGGGGGAGAGTGTCGACGGTGGAAAGACTGGGGGGGAAGGGAGATGGTTTCCGTCTGACGTTTGCCGATGGCAAGACGGAGGAGGCGAAGACCGTCATCTTCGCGACGGGGTCCAACAAGCGTCACCTCCGTGTTCCGGGCGAGAAAGAATTTGCCGGCAAGGGCGTGTCGTACTGTGCCACGTGTGATGCCTTCTTCTTCAGGGGCAAGACCGTCGCCGTGGTCGGAGGGGGGGACAGCGCGGTGGAGGGTGCCGCGATCGTGGCGCAGACTGCGAAGAAGGTTTACATGATCCACCGTCGCGATGTGTTCAGAGCGGAGCCGTACTGGGTGGACAAGTGCAAAGCGAAGGATAATGTCGTGTTCGTCCTCGGGCGACAGGTGAAGGAAATCAAAGGCGGCCTCAAAGTCACCGGCCTTCTGCTCGATCAGCCGTTCGAAGGTTCGGAACTTCTGCCTGTGGACGGGGTGTTCGTCGAAATCGGCTCGATCCCGGCGGTGGAACTCGCACAGGCGCTCGGATGTGCGCTCGATGAGTGGGGGTACCTCAAGGTGGATAGCGCCCTGCAGACGACGGTCCCGGGTGCCTTCGCCGCGGGGGATGTCGCGGGCGGCAGCAATCACTTCGCTCAGTTCGTCACGGCGGCGGGGGAGGGGGCGGTGGCGGTGAGTGGGGTGTTTGGGTTTCTGCAGAGTTAAAGGGCGGAGCTTATTAGCATCGTAGGGATGGGAGTAGTACATGAATGAATCGTCGGCGGGAGTGAAACGGCAATCCTAAGAAGCTAACAAGCTAACCAGCTCAGAAGCTCCTAAAATCCATCTTCTTCTTGCAATCGCTCAATACCATCAGTACCCTCTGCCCGTTATGCCAAGAGGAAAGCGCACCGTCTTCAGCGTCTTCTGCCCCGAATCGGGCAACCGCGTGGGAACCATCCGTTTCCACAAGCAGGATAAAACCGGCGTCGCCTGGAAGGAGCACGCGGGCAAACTGATGAAGTACTGCTCCGTGTGCCGCAAGCATGTGAAGCCCAAATTGAAGGAAGAACGACATTCAAAGTAGTACGCAGTAAGCAGTACGTCGTACGCGGATCATGCGGTTTTGTTGAAATCATTCTGCGTACTGCATTCTGCGTTCTGCTTGCTCTATACTCTCATTATGTCTACAGAGATCTATCGTCAGTGCGCATCCGTTGTCGTCTTTCGGAGCGGAGTGAGCGGCACAGAGGTGCTGCTCCTCAAAAAGCCGCGCAAGAATGATGCCTGGCAATTGCCGCAGGGGGGAGTGGAGGCGGGGGAGAGTATTGCGGAGGCCGCGCTGCGCGAACTCAAGGAAGAGGCGGGGATCACGGCGCGTCTTCTCGGCAGCAGTGAGCGTGTGTATCAGTACGATTATCCGCCGTCCTACCGCCGCTTCCGTCCGGACAACGTGCGCGGACAGCACATCGCCTTCATCTTCGCCGCAGTGGATCCGGATGTGGTGATCGCCGTCGATGGGAGAGAAATCAATGATTTCGTCTGGGTGACCGAGCAGGACCTTCCCAAGTACATCAAGCGCAAGGAGTACCTGAAGCTCATTGCGTCGCTCCTCCACGAAGGCCATCTGCTACGCTAGCAGCCGATGCGTCTCGAGTCCCTCATGCTTGAGCAGTTCCGGTCGTACCTTTCTCTGAACGTTTCGTTTGCCGGAGGAGATCTGCACGTGCTGCAGGGACCCAACGCTGCGGGCAAGACCAACGTGCTCGAAGCGATTTCCATCCTCTCGAGCGGGCGCTCCTTTCTTACGGCGAGCGAAGAGGATCTCATGACGTGGGGCCGCGATCACTATCGCCTCCGTGCTTCCGTGCGCTCCGATGCGCGTGAGGGGCAGACCATCGAGATCGTGAGTCAGCGGGAGCCGAAGCGCGCGCGCGCGGGTTTTTTGAATGACGTGCGCGTTCCCATCGGGCGGCTTGCCGGATCACTCCCGACCGTCGCATTCCTCCCGCAGGATCTGGAACTTTTCACGGGTTCCCCGGCGCGGCGGCGCGATCTCTTGAATGACCTCCTCGTGCAGGTATCGCCCGCATTTGCTCTGAGTCTTGCGACGTACGCAAAACTCCTCAAGCAGCGGAATACGTTGTTGCGCAGGATGCGCGAGGGGACTGGACGATCACAGGATCTGGCCGTGTGGGAAGAGGGACTTGCTCGCGAGGGTGCGGTGATCACGCTGGCGCATCTGGAACTTCTCAAAGTCCTGCAGTGCACGCTGGAAGAGGAACTGAAGGCGCTGGGAGAATCGTGGCAGAAGGTTCAGCTGACGTACGACCGTCATGGACGGGCGACGACCCGGGAGGGGATTGCGGAGGAGCTTGCACATGACCTCCTCCACTTCCGGGAACGGGATCAGCTCATTGGTTCCACGACCATCGGTCCGCATCGAAGCGATTGGCGCATTGATGCCGATGGTCGCCCACTTGCCACCTTCGCCTCACGCGGACAGCAGCGCACGGCCGTGCTGGCGCTCCTCTTCCTGCAGGTGTCGTACATGGAGGTCCGGCGCGGCGAGAAGCCGGTAATCCTGCTCGATGATGTCTTCTCGGAGCTTGATTCGGTGCATCAGGAGCGGCTGATGACGTCCCTCAAGGGCCATCAGGTTTTTCTCACGACGACGCATGTTCCTCCCTCCCTTGCCGGTGCCCATCTCTGGATGGTCGGAGAAGGGAAGGTGATGGAAACGGGCGTAGGATTAGGGCGTGGGGCGTAGGATTTTTTTGTTGCACGACTTTTTTCAGAGACCTATGCCCTACGTCCTCTCTCTGTTTGCTGCAGCGCTCCGAACATTGCCAGTGCCAGTGCATCCGCCGCATCATCCGGCTTGGGCGGTTCCGGCAGATTGAGCGTGCGGCAGAGCATGTCCTGCACCTGACGTTTGTCGGCATGACCGTCCCCCGTGATGCACGATTTGAGGGTGAGGGGATTGGGTTCCAGGAACGGGATGCCCTCCTCGGCGAGCGTGAGCAGGATCACGCCGCGCACCTGCGCCACCGCGAATGCTGTCTTCACGTTCGTCGAAAAGAAGAGCCGCTCCACCACGGCCAGATCCGGCTTGTGCTCCCGCAGGTATTGCAGCAGATCCGAGCGGATTTCCTCCAGTCGATCCGCAAGCGGAAGACCTGCAGGTGTTGCAATGGTGAGCCATTCGACGACGGTCAGTTTCTGCCGTTCATCCGCCGCAATCAGTCCCAGTCCGGTGGTGGCCAAACCCGGGTCAATGCCGAGGACGATCATGTGGGGATTGGGGAATAGGGATTGGAGTATTAGGAGTCTTCCTGAGAAGCTCGTTCTCTGGAAGAGGCAATCAAACCGGAGAGCAATCTTCCTGTGTGATTGGCAAGTACATGTGCATGTTCCACTTTCTCATCTGTGAGAAGTTTTACACGTGCCGCAATATGCAGAAAGGCGGTCACCTCCGAACATTCTCCTCTCGCAATGACGTAATGCCGAGCTTTGTCCCGGTAGGAGAACCTTCCAAAACCTTCAGCAATATTCGCAACGCTGCTTGTTGCAGCGCGTTTCAGTTGGGACGCAAGTCCAAACATTTCCTCTTTGGGAAGTTCTCGCGCGAGTCGATAGATTTCCTCAACCAATGCCATTGCCATTTTTGTTGCTTCCAGATCAAGAAATGAGTCCATGCCTTCAGTATGAGCTTCATTTTTCCAAAATCCATTCCCCAATACTCCAATCCCCAATCCCTAAATAGCATTGAAGAAAACAACGATTTCTGCTATTCTAAGAGGAAATCAACATCACATCCATGCCCCCCCAAAAACGACACCGGCACTTCGTGACGCTCCCCCTGTTCCTGGCGATTCTGGGACTGTCGATGGTGCCGCTTTCGGGTACAACGTCTTCCTTCACCGCTGCGGTGGGTTCGGCGCACGGGATGATCACTCTTTCCGATGGTGCGCAGGTGATTCCGGGTGCGGACAGCGTGCTCGAAGAGGGGGTGACGGCTCCGTTCCTCCGTCGCGGCAATGCGCTCGTGCGCAGCGAGAGCATCGTGCAGGTGCGCACGCTCCATTGCGACGTCTTGGCGATGGCAGGAGCGCTCCATCTCATCGCCCAAGAAGAGGCGACCACTGTTTCCGCCCTCACGGCGCCGGTGATCGTTTCCGTATCAGGTCAGAGAGCCCTCGTCCCTGCGGGGACGCAGATGCGCATCACCGGTCCGTTCAACGATCTTTCGGCGGGGTTTGCCGTGTGGCTTCGTTCGCGTGAGACGATGCCGCTGCCGGAGCACTTCTTCCGTGAACAGCTCGCCGCCCTGCGGACATTCCCCGTCGCGCACGATGTGCTGCCGGCTGCTCAAGAGGATCTGCCGACCCGGGTGCCGGTTTCTGCATTGGAACTGCCTGTGGCGCAGGAGCGCAGTGCGGAAGCGTGGCGGATCCATGTTTTGGGTGCGCTCCGTTTCCGCATCGAGACGCAGGATGATGCTGCTGCCCGCCTGATGCTGAAGGACGAGGCGTTCCGCCCGGCCTTTGCCGATGCCCGCAGTCTCTCCACGCTGGTCGCGCTGGCCGTTCGCGCAGACGACGGTTCGGCCGGACTCCGTCCTCTGATCCTCCCGTTCCTCGCCGATCGCCACGATCTGTGGCTGCTTGCCGCGCTGCATCCCACTCTCCACACGGGAGCGTGGACGGCGGGTATTCCGTCGCTGACCGACGAGGAGCACACGCTGCTCTGCTTTGGACTGCCCATGGCCGATCGCGCTCCCCAGGGGTTCTCGCCGGTCGTGACCCGCTGGTGGCAAGAATCCGTCCTGGCATTCATCGCACGCCAGAGCGATTCGCTCTCTCTCACAGAGCCGCTGCTCACGCACCTCCTGCCCGTCGTACAGCGCGACATGGAGGACGGGTATCCCGAACGGGCACAGACGCTCGTCCGCGCGCTGTACGCATTTGCCGATCCCCTTGACCGTTTGTCTCCTGCTCTCCGCTCTGCCCTTGCCGAGGCCGCGCAGAGGACGGAGGGTGCGGTGGATCTCTTCGCCTCTGCTGCTTCCTCTGCTCCCTCTACTTCCTCTGCCTCCTCCGTTTCCTCTTCCGTCGCGTCTCCCATTGATCCCGTTGAACGTGTGGCCATCATCACGTCCGCGCTCGAACGGGCGGGGGCGCTCTTCTCGCTCCAGACGAAGATCGAACCCAAAGAAGACGGACAGAGCGTCGCTGTGCGCGACATTCTGTTCTCCTCCTCCAAAGGAGATTTGTCCTATGTCTTCGACGTGGATGTGCGCACGATGCAGGTGAGTACCATCGTGCAGAACGGCAGGCTCCTGCCCTATCCCATGCAGATGGATGCGTTCCTTGCGTGGGTACGAGAGTAGGTCTCTTGTCCGTATCATCATGCAATGCTCAGCCCGTTCTCTTTTTGGGTTGAGGAGGCTTCGCGTACGCGAAGCCTTCTCGGACCGTCTGTCTGTCACCGTTCCCACCACCTACGTTGCGGAGGGGGTGACAACCGTCTCCGTTTACTTGGGACTGTATACCCTCGGTGCCCGCTTGAGCGTGTGTTTGCGGGCGATGTGTTCCCCAAGCTTCTCAATGGGGACGAGGGAAATGAACCCTCTCGCCGCACATGCTCGGCAGGCATCCAACGGAAGTCCGGCACTGAGGAGTGCCTCAGGCTTGTAGTGTTTCCTGCGAGGTCGTCTCCGGCTCCAACGACTTGAGCGAGAACTGGAAAACCACATAGGATTTTCTCCTCAAGACAGCGGTCATGCTCCCTCCATTAATCCGCAAAGCGGATATTCCTTTGGAGAGAGCGGGCTGAACATTGAGTGCTCAAAGAACGGAGGCGCATCGTATAACCCCCGTTCCGGATAGCAAGGAGATCGTGGCTTTCCTCACTTCTTTTTCGCCGTTTTTCTGTACTCCTTGTTCGTGAGGAGCAGGAAGATTACCGGCAGGATGCCCACGGAATTGATGATGAGCAGAATGATGAACCAGATTTGCTTGCTCATGCGGGCCGCGCGCCACAGTGCCCAGCCTTTGAGGGCCAGGTCGACCAGGGCGAGTGCGAAGAGCAGGCTCATCGCGCTGCCCGCGCCGAAGGCACCCATCATGGGGCCATTGTTCTGCCAGAAGATGGAGAGATCGTTCATCATGATGAGGGGGGAATCTGCGGCATTGTAGTCTGCTTCCGGTTGTCGGAACAGGGTCGTTCAAGGTGTGCGTTCTGACCGCGCGGAGCCTGTCACGCGAAGCTCATCGCAGGGAGCGAAGTGCGGTGGGCGCGTGGACGTTCACCGGAGTGTTTGCTAGTATTCCCTTTCATGATTCACCTTGTGATTCTCATCGTGGGATTCATCGTCGCATCCGGGTTTTTCGCGATGATTGAAGCGGCTATCCTGAGCGTCGGTCCGGCGGAGGTGGAGGTGATGATTTCCCGAAAGCGCTGGGGCGC
>CAZVLZ010000006.1:0-32787 GCA_964628345.1 uncultured Candidatus Peribacteria bacterium
AGCAAAAGGATGTTACGAAAGCATGAAGAAAAACGGAGATGCATGGTTTATGCCTAAAGAATCGCCGTACGCCGTACTTACGAAAGAAGCTGCGTTCGCGTCATTCCGTAAAGCATTACGGACGCGATTGGATATCACGCATGTCTTCCTCGTGACAGATTCAGAAGAAGCCTATCACGATATGTGCGGGGAACTACCGCCAAAGATCAAGGCAAAAATGCTCTACAAGAGCTATCTCGAAAATTTCCGCATCAACATCCCTTTAAATGTATGAATATTGAACTCAAGCCATTCCAAGAGAATGCGGCACGAGATCTCTTCGACGCCATCGGAGATGCAAAAAGAGAAATCCATCGAGGGAAGGATCAAGCGATTATCCTGAGTTCTCCCACAGGATCGGGTAAAACCGTTATTCTCATGCAACTCCTCGAATGGATCTGGCAGGGAGATGGAGAGCGAGAGGGTGACCGGAAAGCCGTCTTCCTCTGGCTCTCGGATTCACCGGAACTCAATGCTCAGAGTCGTGACAAGATCGCAATGCAGTCTTCCGTGTTCCCGGAACACGATCTCGTCCTCATTGAACCACCCTTCAGCGCCGGACGACTGGAACCGGGAAAAATCTACTTCTTAAACACGCAGAAATTGAGCAAGAGTAGCCTGCTCACAAAAACCGGAGACGGACGGGATTTTACGATCTGGCAGACGATTGAAAATACAGTGAAGGCTGCCCCAGAGCACGTCTACCTCGTGATCGACGAAGCGCATCGTGGAACGGCGGAAGGCAGAAACCGAACAGATGCGAATTCACTCATGCAACGATTCATTAAGGGATATCCGGAGGGCAACATGAGCCCTGTGCCGCTCATCATCGGCATGAGCGCCACTCCCGAGCGTTTCGAGCGTCTCATTGAAGGAACGAAGCGAACGAGACGCCCTCATGAAATAGACCCGCAGGACGTACAGCAATCCGGACTCCTGAAGGAAAAGATTGTCTTGTACCACCCCGATACCGGTCGACCTGCTGACTGGAGCCTACTAGAGCAGGCCACAAAGAGATGGCAGGAGTACTGCCATGCATGGCAAAAATACTGCAAGACGCAGAAGCTTGAGCGAATAGTGGAACCCGTGCTCGTCATCCAAGTAGAGGATGGCAGCGGAAAGCAATTCTCGAAGACGAATATCGAGGAAATCGTGAAGGTCGTAGAGCGGGTTACGGGGAAATTGCCAGATGCTGCATGGACGCATGCCTTTCAGGACGACGCCAGCATCGAAGCAGCGAGTCATTCCATCCGCAAAATCGACGCATCGAAGATTGAGAATGACGGTGCGGTACGGATCGTGCTTTTCAAGATGAGCCTATCGACGGGCTGGGATTGCCCTCGCGCCGAGGTGCTCATGTCCTTCCGCAAGGCACTCGATCACACTCTCATTGCCCAGCTTGTGGGACGTATGGTGCGTACGCCACTGGCACGAAGTATCGAAGGGAGCGATCTCCTCAATAGCGTTGGCCTGTTCCTGCCGCACTACGATGCCACGGGGCTTAGAAAGATCATTAATGATCTCAGCAATCCTGACCCTGAGAGTGGAATTCCTGTTGAGGTTCAGGACGGCGCTTCGCTCGTGCATGTCTCACTCGATTCCAAGCAACAGAAATGCATCGAGCGGTATCAGCAACTCCCCTCGTACCAAGTAGAACGTGTCACGAAAATTTCAAACGTCCGGCGACTCGTGCGTTTCGCTCGTTATCTCGCTGGTGACGAAATCGATGCAAAAGAACTCGACGCCGTGAAGGAGTTGATTGTGAAGACATTGGACCGGGAACTAGGGAAGCTCAAGAAGAACGCCACATTCATCGGGAACATCGCGGCGAACGAGGATATAGAAATCCGAGAAACTTGGGTCGAGTACGGCTCTGACGATCCATCAACAGAATGCAAAACGATCCGCATCAAAACCACAGAGGAAAATATTGAGGATCTCTTCTCCCGCTGTGGTCGAACGCTCGGGGAGGGACTGCATATGGAATTCTGGCGTTCGAGGGAAAACGAGAAAAAGCCGCTCCAGAGCAAGCTGGAACTCGTTGGCCTCCTGATGGAGGAAAAGGTACTGAATGCACTGGAGGAGCAATGCGGAGAGGGGCTGCAGGCATTGCAACGAAAGTACGATGAGGCGATACGAGGTCTCAGCACATCTGCCCGCGAGAGGTACAACGCTCTCCGGCGTATCGCCAAGGAGCCAGAGCCGGAAAATCTATTGCTTCCGCTTGATATGGAGATCAAAGAAGAAGGCGAGATCTACGAAAGGCATCTTTACAAGGATGACTGTGGGAAATTCCACGCTGCACTCAACAAATGGGTGCGCGAAATCATCGAAAAAGACAAATCTGTCATTGCCTGGCTGCGGATCCTTCCACGAAAGGATTGGGCACTCTGCATTCCCTACGAGAAACACAATGAAAGGCATCCCCTTTATCCGGACATTGTCGCCTTCCGCAAAACGAAAAGCGGCATAATTGTGGATCTCCTCGATCCGCACGGCACGCAACTCGATGATGCCGTGGACAAGGCAAAGGGACTGGCAGCCTATGCCCGAAAGCATGGCACTAATTTCGGACGGATCGATCTCATTATTGTGGATGATAAAGACAAGCTAAGGCGACTGAACCTGAACGATGAATCCGCGCGGGAGCGGGTGGATATGGTCAGTAGCCGGGAACATCTCGTGCTTCTGCTGAACGAAATGGGATGATTCCTAAGCGGATAATTTATCAATAAATGGCTTAAGACCCGTGAAGACACGAACGACATTTTGCAGCTGCACGTAGTGACCTATGTACTTTGATAACGCATAGAAAATCGCTATGTCTTCGGACTCTTTATTCGCCTTCTTTGTTCTGATCTTTCCCAGATCCGAATGGAGGCCTTCGCCGTATAACTGATTATTAATCACTTCGTCAGGATTCAATTTCTTCCCGTTCACAATGTAACCCATCGGCATCACCTGATTTAGGTTATCTTTTGAAACGTTCTTCAGAATATCGATGGTTTTTAGAAATTCTGCCGCCTCCGGAATGTCATGTTTTTTGAGCTTGTTACAGATGTTCTCCAACGATTGGTAGAGCTTGCCAAAGAACAAGGCATCCTGCTCCAACTCTGTCTGCCGCATCAACGAGAAGAAATGCATGGCTTGAGATTTATTGGGATACCCTTTCCACGTTCCCGCAAAACCGGGCATTGAGAAATCTTCTCCATCGGTGAAAACATGTTCTTTGACTTCGGCGCAGATTTTTTCCGCGGCCTCAAGTCGAATGTAATCATCAGAATGTTTCATAAGAAAACGAACAAAGGATAATGCTCATTTCTTCCCGAACAGGCCAAGGAAACCGGGGAACCTCCCCTTGGCCGTATTACGGATGACGCGGACAGGTGGAGAGTACAAACCCAACTTCCCCTTGATCCGCTGCTTGATCCTGCTTGGCCTCGTCCAGCCTTCGACCTGACTGATGCCGAGCGATCGCTTCGCCTGCCGCTTGAGCCGTGTGAAGCCAAGGAGAGTCCTGAATGAAGGCCGACGATAACGGAAGATTTTGATGGGGCTATCGTAGCAGAAACCACCATGGATCCAGCACGCTCATCGGTGCCTTCCCCATAAAAGTCTGACGGCGTAAAATGGTCGCATGACACAATGTTATGATCCCAAGTGTGCAGGAAATTTAATCACCATTGCCTTCTGCCCCGTCTGTAAAGGAAAGTGGGGGGTGCTGGACGGTGACAGTGCAAAAGTCGCAAAAACTATCCACACGATAAGCGCAAAAAACGACCAATCCTTATCGGGAACAGAGGGGACACAACAAAGTGACGGGACAGAGCAGCCCATTCACATAGAGCCAAGCAAAAAGCTTGAGAAGAGCCGCAATCCCAAGCAAGACGATGCTGGGAATGGGAGATAGAACAAAGAGACGCATCGCCTTTTTGAGCTTTCGTGCTCTGTCTTTTCGGCCAGAATCATTGTCCTCAATGTACGTCTGATATACCTCAATCGAAGCGTTATAGAGGTCGATTTCCGGGGCGGAAACTAGGTTCGGTTTTAAAATGGTTTCCGGATCGTAACCGGGGTAATAGGCCGCAGTCACATCAACAACTTTCCACAAAAGAATTGAGCAGAAGATCAAAGGCAGGGCATACAGGGCGGCGGCGTAAAACAGCGCAGAACCAAGATTAAACTGAATAAGGCAGTATGCGACGAGAGACGTCGCAATGGGAATCGTAATTGAGAGAAGGGTAAATGCTTTTGCGATGACCGAATCGTCGGCATCGTGGTAAGCGACTAATCGCTTTTCCAGTTGATCAAGAATGAATTTAGCGTTTTCCAGCGAAGTAATTCTCGGGGGATTTGGCATAAAAGTGTACGTATACCGTTATGAGTATGCAAAATCTGGACAGAATAGTCCCTCAAAGTTGATAATACGGATATATGCCATCTACTTCACGACAGGATATCGAACTGGTGCTAGAGAAAATTCGACAGATGCCCCTTCCGGAAGATGAACACGTTTTTTCATTGCGTCTTCATGAGGAAGGCAATGGCTGGCGTGTTCGTGGGGTAGTAGGACCGTTTGCCCATACCGTCGCAGACGGACATCCAATCCCTTCACTGTGCATGCTCCCGTTATCTGATTTGGAATTTTCTTCTGAGAAGCAGGCACTGGATTTTGCTCATGAAATTCATGATATTTTGTTAGAGCGAGGCAAAGGTCCGGACGGACCAACCTTTCACCTTTTGGGCAATACGGAATCGAACTGAAGATTTTGTTTGAGGATTGAGAAAAAGTTCCGAAGCCAACGGGTCTGAGGCAACGGAGTCTGGAACCAAGAGAACCCTACTTTTTGGCTTCTACAAGCGGGTCTATAAGCACGCGCACGTAGTGGCAGCCCCACGGGGAATCGAACCCCGATTTCCTGGATGAGAACCAAGTGTCCTAACCGTTAGACGATAGGGCCACGATGCGCGGAAGGACAACCTGCGGTTTTCCTTCCGCGAGCTATCCTTTCCCTCAAAGGTGTGCCTCCAGACAGGCAGAGCCTGTCTTCGGCACGAATTGTTCATCTTTTAAAGAACTGAGGAACTGGCAGCAGTATACGAGGGTCATCCTCGCGCAGGCAAAGGATTCCGCATGCATTTAGCCCACCACCACCTTCGCATCGAGGATGATGAGGTCTTTCTCGGTGAGCAGCACGGGATTCAGATCAATTGCGGTGATCTGCGGACACTCTTTGCTCAGACGCGACACGGTAGAGACGAGCTCGGCCAGAGCATCGATATTCAGTTGCGGCTTGCCGCGCAGGCCCAGAAGGAGCTTCCAGCTCTTGAGCTGCATGAGCATAGAGTAGGCCTGCTCGGTAGAAACCGGCGCCACACGGAAGGACGTATCTTTGAAAAGCTCAGTGTAAATGCCGCCGAGTCCGGCCATCACCAGATGACCGGTGGTTTCATCTTTCAGTCCCCCCACGATGAATTCGTTGCCCGGCGGAAGCGACTGCTGAATCAAAATACCGGCTACTCTGGCTTTGGGCGCCCTGGATTTGACGCTCTTCATGATCCCCGCAAAGGCAGCGCGCACCTGCGCATCCGATGCAAGACGCATGACCACGCCTCCCACGTCCATCTTGTGCAGAATGTCTTTGGAACTCACTTTCGCCACCACGGGATAACCAATTTTCCGCGCGATCTGTACGGCTTCATCGGCCGTCTTGGCCACCCGTCCCTGCGGGAGCGGGATCTTGTAGAGCGACAGAAGTTTTTGGGTCCGATCTTCATTGAGAAGACCCGCGTTCTTTGCGAGGATACGTCCGGCTTTCGCCGCGCGCGCCGCGTTAAAGGGAACCGACTTCGGGCGTTCGATTGCTCGGTCCACCTTCCTGAGTGACGCGAACACATGCATGGCAGACTCGGGACAGGAGAAATTGGGAACGCCGTGTGCGTGCAGCATGGCGATCGCCTCATGCACGGCCTCTCCACCCATGAAACACCCGATCATCGGAAAAAGCGGATTGTGCTCCGAAACGCGAATCACCGCCTCTGCCACCTCTTTGGCCGGCGTCATGATCTGCGGCGTGAGAATCACCACTGCTCCGTCGATACGCTGATCCTGCGCCACGGCGCTGAGTGCGTGCTCATAGCGATCCGCAAGTGCATCGCCCAAAACATCGATGGGATTTTTCACACTCGCCGACGGGGGCAGTTTCTTTTCGAGCGCGGACGCATGCTCGGGCGAAAGCGAGGGAACCAGCAGCCCCTCCCGGTCCGCCGCATCCGTGGCCAATACGCCGGGTCCTCCTGCATTCGTGATGATCGCAATACGGTCCGAAAGCAGCGGAGGCTGCTGAGAAAGCGTGCGCAGCAGATCGAGAAACTGGCGTGTGGAATGCGCGCGTAGGATGCCTGATTGTGCGCAGATCGCCTCGACCGCGGCATCGGTGCCCGCCAGCGCCCCCGTGTGGGACGAAGCCGCCGCCCTTCCTTTCTCGGTGATGCCGCCTTTGAGAAGAACAATCGGCTTCGTGCGCCCAATCCGCTCCAAAAGCGCAAGAAACCGTGGTCCATCCACAATGCCCTCAAGGTAGAGACCGATCACTTTGGTCTCGTCATCCCTTTCGCAGATCTCCAGAAAATCACTCTCATCCATCGTCACCTTGTTCCCCAGACTCACGAAAAATGAAAGCCGAAGCCCGATGGAAGTGGAACGATCGATGAACGCATCGGCCAGCGCGCCCGACTGGCTGATGAGGGCGACCGATCCCGCCTGCGGCAGCCGGTTGGCGAAAGAAGCATTGAGCCCGATGCTCGGTCGCATGTATCCGAGTGAATTGGGGCCGATGAGGCGCATGCGGTGACGTTCGATGACGCGCTTGAGCTCCTCTTCGATGGCTTTGCCGTCGACGCCGATCTCGCGGAATCCGGAACTGATGACGACGAATGTTTTGACTCCCTTCTTGCCGCACTCTTCCGCCAGCGAGCAAACAGTGGCGGCCGGTGTGGCGACGACGGCCACATCAATCGGACCCGAAATGTCGTTGATCGAGGCGTAGACCTGATGATCGAGAATCGTCCCGCCCCGGGGATTCACGGCATAGACCTTGCCCTTGTACCCCTGCGTGAGGAGATTCTTCAAAATCAAATGCCCGACCTTGCGTTCATCACTGGAAGCACCGATAACCGCAACCGACTCGGGGCGGAGGAATGACATCACGTGCATTGTAGACGTCTTCATGTACCCATTCCATCTTGAAAGACACACCAAAACAAAATCTGTTTCAAAAAAACAACACACAAAACAGAGACAGATACAAAAATACAAACGTCCGTTGAGCACAGGGAAGCTACTACCAAGAAATACTTGTCATCATAGTGGAGTGTACTGTTAGGAGGGTAAAGGGGGTGTTGGGGGACTTAGGGAACCCTTCGGCTTCGCTCAGGGCGAGCCGAACAAGGTGCCCTAGCCCCCCGACAAAAAAACATTGGGCGCCTGAGAAAGGTGGAAAACAACATATCTGTGATACGCCCACGAGAACCTCTATACTTTTCTCCGTTCTTTCCCCTCTTCATATGTTCGACCTCACAGGAAAAGTGGCACTCGTCACCGGCGCGATGCGCGGCATGGGAAAAGCCGATGCCATTGCATTGGCGACGCAGGGAGCGACCGTCATCGTGACGGATATCGACCTCAAAGCCTGCGAAGCAGTCGTCCAAGAAATTGAAACAGCGGGAGGAAAAGCAGCGGCCTTCGCCTTGAACGTGACGGACAAGAAGCAGATAGACAACGTGTTTGAGGCAGTGATGAAGCAATACAAGAGACTGGATATCCTCGTGAACAATGCTGGCATTTTTAAACCAAAACCCGCACTCGAGCTGACGGAGCAGGATTGGCAGCAGACGATCGACATCAACCTGAAGGGATACTTCCTCTGTGCGCAGCGCGCCGCGAAGGAAATGGTGAAGCAAAAGAAGGGGCGCATCATCAACATCGCCTCCATCGCGTGCGGGCAGGTGGGCGTGGGCTTCATGGGATCCGCGCACTACAGCGCAACCAAGGGAGGAGTGATCGGCATGACCGAGACGATGGCAATGGAATGGGGAGGCCTTGGGATCACCGTGAACGCCATCGGTCCGGGCTCGATTGATACGCCCATGGTCGTCGGCATCAAGAGTTCTCCCGAAGCGATGAAAATGATTACGGACCGCGTGCCCTTAAAGAGAATGGGTACGCCGGAGGAGATCGCGGCAGCCGTGGTATTCCTCGCCTCCGATGAGGCAAGCTACGTCACCGGCGCCACCCTCTTCGTGGACGGCGGTTACCTGGCAACCTGATGTTGCATGGGATGGCTCATAGGCGGGGCGCGCAGGCGCTTTGCCTGCCGGCCGAAGCTTGAGCGAAGGCTGGGCTCCACCTTTGTCGCCGGACAAAGGTGAAAAAAGGCAGGAGGGATGCAATAGATAAGAAAAACGGCTAAAATGCGCGAACCATGCGCACAACGAACAATTCCCAAATATCCCTCAATTCCATGAACGTATCCCACAGTCATCTCTGGCACACCCTGACGGCGGACCAAACGCTGGATGCTCTGCATACCCCCCTGCAGAACGGTCTCAGCGCCGCTGAGGCAGAGCGCCGGCTGCAGGAATACGGTTTCAACGAACTGCAGAAAGTCGACGGCATCTCTCCGTGGAAGATCCTCCTCGACCAGTGCAAGAACGTCCTCATCATCATTCTGGTTCTGGCCATCGTGCTCTCGGCGGTATTGGGGCACGAGATCGAGGCCATTACCATCGGCATCATCGTGATCTTCGCGGTGCTGCTCGGGTTCGTGCAGGAGTACAGAGCGGAACGCGCCATCGAAGCACTGCGGAAGATGGCCGCCCCCCTCGCCACGGTACTGCGGGGCGGGGAGGAGAAAGACATCCCGACCAAAGACATCGTGCCCGGGGATCTGGTGCTGCTGACGGCTGGCAATCGCGTGCCCGCGGACGGGCGCGTCGTGAAATCGGTGAACCTGCACGCGGATGAGGCGCCTCTCACCGGCGAATCAGTGCCGGTAGCGAAAGTCGAACCGCCCATCGCGCAGGAAACACTGCCCGTCGGAGACCGGCGCAACATGCTCTTCTCCGGCACGGCCATCACGTACGGGCGCGGCCTGATGGTCGTGACCGAAACCGGCATGCGGACCGAGTTCGGCAAGATCGCCCTGATGCTGCAGACGGTGCAGGAGCCTCCCACCCCCCTGCAACGCAACCTGGATGAAGTGGGCAAGCGTCTCGCGCAATGGGCGGGCGCGATCGTCGTGCTCATCGCCGGTACGGGCATCCTGCGGGGACAGCCCATTCTCGAAATGATCATCTTCGGCGTGGCACTGGCCGTGGCGGTGGTGCCCGAGGCGTTGCCCGCCGTGGTGACGATCTCGCTCGCAATCGGCGTGCAGCGCATGGCCAAGCGTCATGCACTGATCCGCCGCCTGCCCGCCGTGGAGACGCTGGGCAGCACCTCCGTGATCTGCACCGACAAGACCGGAACACTGACGAAAGACGAGATGACCGTGCGCCGCATCCTGGCCGCCGGTGAAACGTATGACGTGACGGGCAGCGGATACAATCCGCAGGGCGAGTTCCGCCAGAACGGCATCCGCGTCACGCCTCCGGCTCCCCTGTGCGAGCTCGTGCGCGCGGCCGTGCTCGCATCGGATACGCGCCTCGTGCGCGGAGAGGGCGGCGTGTGGGAAATCAAAGGCGATCCCACCGAAGGCGCCCTCGTGGTCGCCGCCGCCAAGGCGGGCGTGCAGAAAGATCAGGAGGACGAGACACACCCGCGCACAGCGGAAGTCCCCTTCACCTCCGAATCGAAGCGCATGGTAACCCTGCATCAGACGCCGCAGGGGGCAGTGGCCTTCGCCAAAGGCGCGCCCGAGGTGATCGTGGAAGCCTGCACGATGATCCGCACGTCCCAGGGGACTGCCGCATTCTCGCTCGAAGAGAAAGCCCGTGTGATCGACGCTGCAAGAGCAATGGCCGACGACGCGCTCCGGCTCATCGCCGTTGCCCAGAAGGAAACGGATGACATCGGCACCACGGTGCACGGCATGACCTTCCTGGGACTCGTGGGCATGATCGATCCTCCGCGACCCGAAGCGCAGTCCGCCGTGCACCGGTGTGAAGAGGCAGGCATCCGCGTCGTGATGATCACAGGGGACCATCCCATTACCGCGCAGGCGGTGGCGAAAGAGCTGGGAATCCTGCGCGGCAACCGCGTGCTCACCGGCAACGAGCTGGATGCCATGAGTGACACGGAGCTCGCATCCATCATCGGAAAAATTGACGTCTTCGCGCGCGTGTCGCCCGCGCACAAGCTGCGCGTGGTCACCGCCCTGCAGAAGAACGGGCGCATCGTGGCCATGACGGGGGACGGCGTGAACGACGCTCCCGCACTCAAGAAGGCTGATGTCGGCATCGCCATGGGCATCACGGGGACGGACGTCAGCCGCGAGGCGGCGGAGATGACGCTGACGGATGATAATTTCGCCTCCATTGTCGCCGCGGTGGAAGAGGGACGCGCCATCTTCGGCAACATCAAGAAGTACCTGATGTACCTGCTCTCCTCCAACATCGGGGAATTGTTCTTAATGGTCGGCGCGAGCCTCTTCAACACGGGACTGCCGCTGGGAGCCGTGCAGATTCTGTACGTGAACCTGGCCACGGACGGTCTGCCCGCCCTCGCGCTTGCCATTGATCCGCCCGAGCACGATCTGATGCGACGCAAGCCGCGCAATCCCAAGGGAAACATCTTCAGCCGCCCGGTGGTCTTCCTCATGCTGATCGGCGGAATCTGGTCCGCGGTCGTCAATCTCTCCCTCTTCGTCTGGGCTTCGTCTTCGGGACGTCCGGCGGCGGAGGCGATGACCATGACCTTTCTCTCGCTCGTGTTCATCCAGTTCTTCAAGGCCTACAACTTCCGGTCGGACCGCACCTCCGTGCTCCACCGGCCCTTCGCCAACAAATGGCTGAACATCGCCATCCTCTGGGAAATCATTCTGCTACTCTGCATCGTGTACATCCCGGTATTGGAGCGCCCCTTCGGCACCTTCGCCATGACAACGCAGGACTGGACGATCATCCTCGCCCTCGCTCTCTCCGTGATTCCCGTGCTGGAAACCGGCAAGTGGATGATCCGCAGAGGCATGCTGGGATCGCATGCGTGAGTCACGAGTGGTGATATCCGCTTCCTTTGTTGATTTCCGTCGCTCTGTAGAGCTGCTCAAAGAAAATGAGGCGGCAGAGCTCGTGCGGGAACGTCATGTCCGAAAGTTTGAGGACCCGGTTCGCCCGCTTGCGGACCAAGTCGGTCAGTCCGTACGCGCCACCGAGGACGAAGAGGACCGTGCGCCCCGTGTCGCGGGCAGCCCCGAGGGAAGATGCGAAGGCGGTGGATGTCATGGCCTTGCCGCGCTCATCCAGAACCCAGACGTCCCCTTCTCGCTTTTCAATGGCTTCGAGCAAACGATCGGATTCCTCCGCCTGTTGCTTCAGAGAATCCGTTTGCCTGCTCGCGGGGACCTCAACCACATCCATCTGAATGGCATGACCCAGCCGTCCCAAAAAGTGCGCGCACCCTTCGGCGATCCACTTGGTCTTGATCGGGCCGACGCAGAGGAGAGTGATGCGCTGCATAGTTTCATTCTACGACAAAAATCAGCCAATCATCAGAAAACAAAACATAGACACAAACCCACGGTGAAAAAACTGTGCGCGACCATCCGCATACCGAAAGACGTACTGTAAAGAGCCGTCTCGTTAGGAGGGTAAGGGGGTGTTGAGGGCTTAGGGAACCCTTCGGCTTCGCTCAGGGCGAGCCGGACAAGGTTCCCCGGTCCCCGACAAAAAAGCGGACCATGATCGCTCAAGCCAAAGAAAATATGATTACTTCCTCTGTAACAGAGACACCGCCTCGATATGTGCCGTGTGCGGGAACAGATCCACCGGCTGGACTGTACGAAGCTCGTAGCCGGATTTGAGGAACTCGCCCAAGTCCCGCGCGAACGTGGCCATGTTGCACGAAACGTAGACGATCTTGTCGGGCTTGTGGGCCGCAACGGCTTCGCGCGCATCCGGATGCAACCCCGCACGCGGGGGATCCACGACGATCGTGTTGAATTTGTACTTGGAGCCGGGCTTCAGCTGATCGTTGAGCACCTGCTCAGTGCGCCCGCGGTAGAAACTGATATTGCCGATGCGGTTTTGGCCCGCGCTCTTGAGCGCGTCCTCGATGGCCGAGGGATGACTCTCGATCCCCACGACCTTCTCGCAGAACCGCGCGAGGTACTGCCCGATCGTGCCCATGCCGCAGTACGCATCCAGCACCGTATCGCGGGGACTCAAGTCCGCCGCACCCGCCACGGCCTGATAGAGCTTCTCGGCGCCGAGCGTGTTGGTCTGGAAAAATGAGAAGGGTGAGATCTCGAACGAGAGATCGAAGAGCTTCTCCGTGATGGTGGGCTTGCCCGTGAGCACGTGCACTTTGGGGCTCTCGGGTTTGTCATTCAGACCCAGATGCTCGACAACCAGAAGAGAGGCAAGGCCGGATCGCCCGCCGAACCGCATGAAATACTGAAAGAGCGGCTCCAGCTCCTTCTTCCGCGCATTCACGAGGAACGCGATCATCTGCTCACCCGTGTTGATGCCGCGGCGGAGCAACAGGATCCGCAGCATCCCGCGGTGCGTTTTGGGATTGAAGACGGGGAGCCGTGTCTCCTGCATGAACCTCCGCACATCGGTGAGCAGGCTCGGCAACTGCTCGTCATAGAGGTGGCACTCGTTCACCGGCAGAATCGTGGACCACTGATTGGGCAGGTGGAATCCGATGGAAGGATTTTCGTCGATATACTGCCGCCGCCCGTTCTTCTCTTCGCTCCGCATGGATTCGAACCCGAACGACATCTCCAGTTTGTTGCGGTAGTGAAACACCTGCGGGCTCGGAATGATTTTGAGCACCCGCCCCGCGAGGGACGCGCGCACAGAAGCGTCTGCAGGAGTGAGATGCGATAGCGTCTCGCGCACGATGTCCTCCTTGTACTCGATCTGCTTGATGTACGAGAGCTGCTGCCACACGCACCCGCCGCACGCGTGACAGTGGGAGCACCTGGGCTGGACCTCATCCTTCGACCGTTTCAGCACCTTCTCGACTTTGGCCTCCGCGAAATTGCCGCGGTTCTTGACGATGACGATCTCCACTTTCTGCCCGGGCAGGGCTCCGCTCACGAAAACGGGGAGCGTATCGACGTGCGCCAGTCCGGCGCCCCCGTGCGTGAGTTTTTCAATCGTGACGGTCTGCCGCTGGCCGACGTGCGCGTTCTTCGTCGGTACGGGAGATGCTCCCTGCAGGGAATCACCGTCAGATGAGCCACCCTTGGGGCCAGGCCCAATGTCCTCTGATTCTTGAGATATTGACATCACTCATAAAAAGTAGTATAAATAACACCTTTTTGCCCACACGTGCAAGGAAGAGCCTTCCTCATTCTCGGCATCGCCCTTACGGTCAGCAACGCATCCGGCTCTGCCGGAGCGACCGTCAGCATAGCACAAGAACCCCCTGTCGCAAGCGCTCAGGGGCATTCTGAAGCGCTGCCGGAGACTGTGGCACTCCTCCCTCTCCCGTCAGAGTCCCACGAGGCGCGCAGCGGTACACGCATCCTGTCTGCGCAGCGCACATGGGTTTCGGTTCCGGTTGCGACCACCACCACTCCTCCCGCACAGCGCATAAACACTGCACGGCCCAAGCAAAGTTTCCTCGCCGTGGTGGATCAACCGGATATTGAGGAACGCCACAAGGTCATCGCCGACGAAGTGCTCCGACTGCTCCCCGACCGCTGCGTGCGGAAGCTGGAAAATTTCTACGTCCGCTACGACAAGCCCGAGCGCCGCGGACTCGCGGGCAAGAATACGATCATCCTCGATGGCACGCTGCCGGACGACGAATTTCGCGCAGTGTTGATCCACGAAGCACTGGGGCATGTCTTCGACTTGGGCTGCCTCGAAGGATCAGCACTCGCCGGGAACAGCATCTTCAAGGACGGCAACGAACCGATCTTCCGCGATGACGCCAGCCTCTCCTTCTACCGGATCTCGTGGGTGGACAGCACGCACGTGCGCCCGGAGGTGCAACCGGAAGATTTCGTAAGCGGATACGCCATCTCGGACCCGTTTGAGGATCTCGCAGAGAGCGTCATCTACTACGTGTTGCACAACGATGCATTCGTGCAGCGGGCACGGACCAATGCGTCCCTCGCCACGAAGCTGAAGTGGCTGCAGGCCTTCCTTCCGGTGCAGCCGAATCTGATCGCCGCAGCGGGCGACACATGGAACGGCACGGTGCCGTGGGATGCGACGAAGCTTGCCTACACCTGGACACACGCTACGGCGATTGCAGGGCAGTGAACCGAACGCCTAAAAGCCAACTGCATCCAGCGATCCACGAGCATGAGACCGGAAGGCATGACCGATCTGTTGGAAGGGAAACACGATGCAGCGGAATAGAAGCTGCGCCATCTGCCACCATGCGTGTTTGGACGTGTGCATAGAAATCGCTTCCTGAAAGACAGCCTCATAGCGACGTGCCATTGATACTGCGTCGAAATGCTGTTCCACCCGACGCCGGCCGTTCGCTCCCAATTGGGCCGCCAGGTCGGGATGCTCGATGAGCCATGCCAGCCGATTTGCCAGATCCGCTGCATTGCCTGCTTCGAACAATACGCCGGTCTGCCCATCGGGAATGACCTCTTCGAGAGCTTTCAGTCGTGAAGCGACCACAGGCGTGCGACGGGCCATCGCTTCGATCAGCACCATGCCAAACCCTTCCCGGATGGTGGGCAGCACGAGAGCGGAGAACGAATCCATGCATTGGGCGATATCATCCCGTTCCCCCAGAAAATAGACGCTGTCTCCGATGCCCGCTTCACGCGCATACCGTTCAAAATACTGCCGGGAGTTCGCTTCGAACAGATCGGAACCCACGAGTGCGAACCGGATCGACGGAAAGCGTTCATGTATGATCGTCGCCGCGTCGAGAAAAACTCTGTGGCCCTTGGAATGAAGATCGTAGAAATAGGAAACCATGCCGATGAGATGCACATCGGAATCCAAATGGAGTTCGGCGTGCAAGTGATGTCGGTTCACCGGAATGCGGTCCATGGACTCCAGGTCGACGGCGTTGTGGATGGTGACCGCGTGCGCGCTCCGCACTCCATGCGCTACGGCATAGTTCCTGACCGCATCCGTGACGCAGACGGTGGCGTCATCTATGAAATTCATCTGCCGCTCACAGTACGTTTCGAATCCGTGTATGGTGGAAACCACGGCACTGCGGGAGCACAGGGACGACAGGCGCCCAAACAACCTCGCCTCCACCAGATTCAACTGCATGATGTCGTAGGCGTGTCGGCGCAAGAAGGCAGCGAGGCGAACGAACGTCCGTGCAATGGCAAAGACATTCGCGGGATGCCAGAACGGCGACGGCACGCCAATGTCCATGATGTGAACGGGAATGCCACGCTCCCGTATTTTGGCACCATCCGCATGTTCTTCAGGAACCAGAATATCCACATCGTGCCCAAGCTTTTTCAGGCCGATGGCCAAGTGGCCGACGGAGGATAATCGCGGGTGACTTTTGACCAGCAGCACCTTCATGGAAATAAAAGGGAATGGGCGTTCATCTGCCATCATATATGTGAAAAAACCGTGATGAACAGCAAAACAGCCTGAGGGAACATCCAGGGCACAGGATACTGTCAACCATGAACTGTACGCTGTACGCTGTCGCCATGCGCCCCCGCCTGCTCCTCCTCCTCTGGCTCGCAACGGACATTCTCTTCTTCGTCGGACTCTACGCACTGGCGTACTTTCTGCGCGTGGGTTTCATTCTTTCGACGAATTTTCCGTTCCTCCCCTTCCTCACGACAGCCGTCATCATCGCCCCGATCTGGCTGCTCGTGCTCGGGACGACGCGCACTTTCGCCCTCACCCGCAACCAACGGACACTGCGCAATGCCGCGTACATTGCCTACGCCGCTCTGGTGGGCGTGGCGCTCTTCACTCTCGTGTTCTATTTCCGCTTCAAGATTTCTTTTCAGGGCGTGAGCCGTCTCCTGCTGCTCGAAGCATTCGTCCTCACAGCAGGCGGCATCTGGCTCTGGCACCTGATCTTTGACGTGATGCGTCGAATGATTTTGAGGATGTCTCCGCCCAGCTTCCCCACGCTCATCGTGGGACTGACGCGGGAATCGAAGACACTCATCGCGCAGTTGAATGAACATCTGAATCCCCTCACGCCGGCCGCCATTCTGGATGGGCAGGGCTCGAAGGAAACCGACGTGTGCGGTGTGCCGGTCCTGGGCAAGCTCGACCGGCTGGAGGAGACACTGGTACGCCAGCGCATCACGCATGTGATCCAGTGCAGCAATCTGGAACAGAGCCTCAACCTCCTGAGCGCCTGTCGGCGGCGGAACATCACGTACATGCTCCTGCCTTCCGTACTCGGCATCGTCGAGCGGGATGAATATGTGGATACACTGGAGGGACATCCGGTGACGGCAGTCGGACCAGATGGAAACAAGTGGGGCAGGTGGTTCTATAGGTAGGAATACGAAGTACGCATTCTTCTCTTTTCCCTGCATACTGCGTACTGCATACTGCGTACTGCTCATGCGCGCTTTCATCTTAGCCGGCGGCTTCGCCACCCGCCTCTGGCCCCTGACCGAGAACCGCGCCAAACCGCTCCTGCCGCTTGCGGGCAAACCCCTCATCGATCATCTGCTCGAACAACTGCCCGCCCATCTGCCCGTGACAGTCAGCATCAACGCCGCATTTGAGCAGAGCTTCCAGCGATGGAAAGCGGAGGGGAAACACGCACACGTCGAGATTGTGGTGGAACAATCGCGCAAGGATACCGAGAAGCTCGGCGCACTCGGCGCCGTCGCCCAGTGGATAGAGCGTCAGAACATCACCGAAGACATCCTCCTGATGACAGGAGATAACTACTTCGGCTTCTCCATTCCGGACTTTCTGAAGCAGTACACTCCCGGAACACCGCTCCTCGCCGCACACGATCTCAAAGAGCTCCATCGCGCGCAGGGATTCGGGACCATCATCCCCGCGCCGGATGGTCGGCACGTCGCGGCATTCGAAGAGAAGCCTGCTGCGCCGAAGAGTGCGCTCGTGAGTACCGGACTTTCGATGCTGCCCGCCGTTCATCTGCCGGTCGTCATCGCGTTCGCAAAAGCCAGGCCCGATAACGTAGGAGGGATCTTCGAGGAATTTCTGCGGCGGGCGGTTCCCGTGGAATTCCGCGCCTACCAGGAACCCTGGTTCGACATCGGTTCCTTCGACGCCTACCTGCAAGCGACGCGCGCGCTCGTGGGCAATCGCGTGCTGCTGGAAGAGGGGGCACAATGCTCAGACACAACAACGGAGGGATCTGTGGTGCTGGGCAACCACTCGATCGTCCGCCATTCCACCCTCCGCAATGTCATCCTGTTCGAGCACTGCACCGTGGAGGATTGCGTGCTCACGGACTGCATCCTCGACAACCACTGCACGTTGAAAGGCATTGACCTCTCCGCGCAGATGCTGCGGGAGGGAACGATGTTACGAAGGACATAGGACTTGGGACGTAGGACGAAGGATCTGAAGGCGTTCCTTTGTGATTTCATTGTCCTAAGTCCTCTGTCCCAAGTCCTTCCCTGCAGCTCTATCGCATCAGAAGAAACTCCAGAGGATCATTGCAGCCGTCTATCCTCTTCCCTACACTCCTTCTGCTATGCGACGCCTCTTTCCGCTTGTTCTACTCACGTTCGTTCTCGCCGGGTGCGGCTCATCGACCGTGCTCCTCTCCCTGGCCTTCGATGTGACAGATCCCATGCAGCGCACCATCCTCCTCGAAGAGAGCAAAAAAGTAATTGCGCGCCGTCTGAGCCGTTTTGAAGATGCCACTCCGTCGGCCATGCAGGTGGAGGACAGTGGGAGCGGCGCCATGCTGCTCTCCTTCACTGTGAACAATGCCAAAGCCCGTGCAGCGCTCGTCGCAGAACTGCTCTCCCCCTTCTCCCTCAAGGTGATGATCGCGAGCACGGGAACGGGGGACCTGTTCATTGAGGAACAGGGCTGGTTCTCGGAAACCGGCATCACACAGAAGGATATCGTCTGGACGGAGGGCGCCGCCGATTCGGAGGGCAAGGGAATCGTACGACTCGTGTTTTCCGATGAAGGACGCGCGAAGCTCGCAACGGTCTTCCGTGAGCACCCCAAAGGCGCCATGGGCATCTTCGTCCGTGACAGACTGATGGCCAAAATGCCGATCGACACGGCGGAACCGAAAGAGGAAATCGTGATCGCAGGTATCCCGGTGCCCGACATGGCCGGTATCTTCGCCGACGACGTGAACGTGGGAACCCACGTGACCTTCTCTCTCCCCCGTCCCTAATACTCCCCGCCCGACCGTCCGGTCGTACGGGCGAGCAATCCCCAATCCCCAGAATGAACTCCAACCGTCGCATTATCTGGCCCGTCACTGCGGGCATCATCGGACTCGTATTCCTGTTCATCGCATTGCCGGACAGCTGGAAAGTCTGGGCACCCGGCATTCTGCGCGCACCCGCATTCCACTTTGGTTTGGATCTGGTCGGCGGAACACAATTGGACTTCCGCATTTCGGAACAGGAGATCAATGACCAGATCACGCGTCTGGAAGCCGAAATCGCCAAACTGAAAGAACAGGGGGCAGGATCGGAGAAGATCGCCATTCTCGAACTGCAGCTCCAGAGCACCCGGCAGCAACAGGATGCTATTGTTGAATCCATCCGCACCGTCCTCGAACGGCGCATCAACGCGCTCGGCGTGAGCGAGGCGGTGATCACGCCCTCGTACATGGGTGATGAGAAGCACCTGCTCGTCGAGTGTCCGGGTGTCGTCGACACGCAGGAGTGTATTCGGACCGTGGGCAAGACGATTCAGCTGGAATTCAAGGAGGAATTCACGGAACCGACCGAGGAATTCGAGCAGAGCGTCCGTGACCGTGCGGCTTCCGCCCTCCGCCGCATCACCGTGAGCGGCGCGACGCTGCCGGTCGTGGGACAGGATCTCGGCTCCACCCTCGGCGTCGCCTACACGGATACACAGTGGTATTTCAAGAAAGACCTGCCCAAGGGACTTGAAGACCTGTGGACCGCGCCCGTCGGCAAGATCCTGAAGCGCGACGGCTCCATCACGGTACCGCAGCAGGATGAGCAGGGACAGATCACGGACATGACGATTCCAGGCGTCTTCCTCGCCGAGACCGTCATTCCAAAAACGCAGACCGGCCGCCTGGTGCAGGAGGCACCAACCGCGTTCGGCATCCTGGCCAAAGAGCGGGGGCTCACCTACACCCCTCATGTGGATACACCGCTGGATGCGAAAGTGGAACCGGGCATCGTGGGCATGATCCAGTCGATGGCACCGGGCGACCTGAAAACGGTGAGTCTGGGAGACAACGCCTCCGCACTTCTCTTCCTCCGGTTGCTCAACCCCGGACAGGAACAGATGGCCGCGAGCCATATCCTCCTTTCCTACAAAGGAGCAACGGCCGCGGGCGAGAGCATCACGCGCACCAAGGATGAGGCACTCGCACTCGCGCAGGACCTCAAACGCCAACTGGATGAGGGCGCGGATTTCGCCACGCTCGCCAAAAACAACTCGGATGACGGGAGCGGCAAGTCGGGCGGCAGTCTGGGAACCTTCGTCCGCGGGGCGATGGTGGCTCCCTTCGAACAGGCGGCTTTCGCCCTCCCGCAGGGAGGCATCAGCGAACCGGTTGAGTCGCAATTCGGCTACCATATCATCCGTGCAGACCGCGCCGTCTCCCGCTCCTTCGACATCGCATCGTTTGACGAACTCAGGTTCAGCGGCGCGGATGCCAAGACGAAAGCCGATACCGCAATGGCGGATCTGCAGGCGGGGAAAATCAAACAGGTGGAAGATGCTGTCGCCGTGCGCACGCTCTTCTTTTCGCTCCTCCCCACCGGTTGGAAGGATACCGCACTCAACGGCAAACATTTCCGCTCGGCTGCCGTGACCGTGGATCCCACGTCCAATCTGCCCATCGTGCAGATCGCCTTCGATGACGAGGGAGCCACGCTCTTTCAGGAACTTACGAAGAAGAATGTCGGCAAACGCATCGCCATCTTCGTGGGCGGCGATCTGGTTTCCGCCCCCACCGTGCAGACCGAAATCGCCGGAGGCACGGCCATCATCACGGGCAGCGGCAATTTCGAAGAAGCGCAGCAGCTCGCTCAAGACCTCAACACCGGCGCGATCCCGGCGCCCATCTATCTGGCAGGACAGCACACGATTGAGGCCACGCTCGGCGGCGAAGCGCTCGCAGCCTCCCTCAAAGCAGCGCTCATCGGCATCGTCATCCTGATGATCTACATGATCGTCCTGTACCGCTTCCTGGGGCTCCTCGCCGATATCGCGCTCCTGGGTTATGCCCTCCTCTTCGTCGTCATCCTCAAACTTCCGCTCTTCCTCTTCTCGAGCCAGTACATCGTTCTGACGGTCGCCGGCATGGCCGGAATTATTCTGTCGATCGGCATGGCGGTGGACGCCAACGTGCTCATTTTCGAGCGCATCAAAGAGGAACTGCGTAAGGGCAAGCTTGTGACAACCTCCTTTGAAATCGGGTTCAAGCGCGCCTGGCCCTCTTTCTTCGACGGCAATGCCTCCACGCTTCTGACCTGCGCCATCCTCTTCATGATCGGTACCTCGATAGTTCGCGGCTTCGCCATCACGCTCAGTATGGGTGTGCTGATGTCGATGCTCACGGCCATCACGCTCACGCGCTGGCTCATCCGAAAGACGTCACACCTGGCATTTGCGAAGAACCCGCGCCTGCTGGCCGGTATCCGCGCCTCGCAGCAGGCAGCGCCTTCACGATGAAGAACGGCGAACCCGCATGAGTGCCGCGAGCAGGCGACCGATCTCCCGCTGGCTCTTCAGCAGGAACGCGGCGCGCGTCCGGCGCACATAGCCCACACGGATTGTGATCATGCGCCCGCGTGCAGCAGCGAAAGCCTCCTCATCCGTTTCGTCATCGCCGACAAAGAGACCGCTCTTGGCCCGTGCCCGCTTGAGGAGGAGCAGGAGCGCATCCCCCTTATGCGGCATCGGGGGCGGAAGCAGATTGAGCGAGGCTTTGCCCGGGAGAAAACGCATCGGCGGGAGGGAGCGCAGGACCTCCGGTGTGAAATACCGTTCGAAGATGCGCAGGACAGAGGGTGAACGGCTGTGGATGGTGAACGAGTAGTTTTTGTCTTCGAGCCAGACACCATTCGCGGTACGCAGGAGGCGACGCAGATGAGGACGCCAGACACGGCATGCGCTTCGTGCGGAACGGAGAGTGATCTTGTGGGAAGGCACCCCTTCCGCCCCGTGATTGCCCACAAGCATGCCCGGGAACCGCGGAAAGAACCGCCGCAGATCCTTGAGACTGCGCCCCGAAACGATGGCAACGGGACCCAGACGCGCCAATGTGCGAAGCGCACGGTCCACGGAAGAGGACATGCGCACCAGATCGGGATGCGGTTTGAGCGGCGCGAGCGTCCCGTCGAAATCGAAGGCAAGGAGCACGCCCTGTCCCCCGAGAGACTGCAGAGCATGGCGCCCCTGACGGCTCAAAATATCCCGCACGACTGCTACGGGGAAGAGAGGAGATCGTACATCGCGACGCGCGCCAGGAACCGGTTGCGTGCGCGCGTGCGCGCGGCATCGATGAGGATGCGCCCCGCCCAGCGGTAGATGTTGAAATCGTGGAGGATGGCACGCATGTTGCGCATGCGGTCTTTCTGCTCCGCCGGCGGCATGGTGAGACCGTCATGGAGCGCTTCCGCACATTCGTCGGTATGGTAGGGGTTGACGATCAGCGCCTCGGGCAGATCGCGTGACGCTCCGGTGAACTTACTCAAAATGAGCGCGCCCTGCTCGTCATCCCGCGCGGCGACGAACTCCTTGGCCACCAGGTTCATGCCGTCGTGCAGGCTCCCCACGAGGCAGAGGTCCGCCGCCCGATAGAGCTCCAGAACGTCCGCAGGCTCGTAGTGGCTCGTCTGCAGAATGATCGGCTCATAGTCACCTTTGCGGAACCGCTGATTGATGCGATCGCGAATCTCGCACACCTCCAGCTGAAAGCGCTGGTAGTGATCGATGCGGGTGCGCGACGGTGCGGCGACCTGCAGAAACGTGAAGCGCCCAATCCACTCCGGATGCAGTTCCAGCAGGCGCTCCACCGCAAGGAGCTTTTCGGAGATGCCCTTAGTGTAGTCAAAACGATCGACGCCGATCCCGAGCAAACGATCCGCAGGAAGTTCGTAGCGCGTGCGTATCGCCTTGCGCGCATCCTCGATGGATTTCGACTGACGCAGCAACCGTCCGGGAAACTCGATGGAAATGGGATAGCGGTTGACGGTTGTCCGCTCCCCCGCAAACGAGATGGTCGAATGTTCGCGGTCGATGCGACATTCGAGAAACTGCTCCACCGTGTCGAGGAAGTTATTGACATGGAAACGGGTGTGGAAGCCGAGGATGCTGCTGCCGAGCAATCCGTGCAGAATCTCTTTGGTCCACGGACAGATGCCGAAAGCCTCCGGATTCGGCCACGGAATGTGCCAGAACATGATAACCGTGGCTTTCGGCAGGCGGGTATGCAGCAGGCGCGGCAGGAGCGCAAAATGGTAATCCTGAATGAGGATCACCGGGTCCTCCGTCTTCGCTTCTTCAACGACCGCGCGTGCGAATTTCTCGTTCACTTCCCGATAGGTCTCCCAATCTTTGCTGCGGAAGATGGGACGCACGTGCGCGATGTGACAGAGCGGCCAGATGCCTTCGTTGGCGAAACCGTAGTAGTAGCCGTTCTCCTCCTCTTCCGAGAGCCAGATGCGCCGGAGCGTGTACTTCGGGTGATCGGGGGGAACTTGGACGTGATCCAGCCCATCGACGACTTCCCGGTCGGCTGCACCGCTCCCGTGGGCGATCCACACGCCCGAACAGGCGCGCATGATCGGCTCGAGCGCCGTCACGACGCCGCTTGCCGGGATCTGCACCTCGATCTGTTCGCCGTCGCGGACATGGATGTACGGCTCGCGGTTGGAGACGACAATGACCTCGTCCCCTGCAAGTTCCTTGTGGAGGAGTTCCTTGAGCGTGCGGGGCGACCAGTCCATCTGGCTGTCATCGCGGAATCTCCGTTCGGATTCGAGATTGCGCACGAGGTTTCGAAGATCCCGCGCGATGGGACGCAGTTCCGGAGCAGCACCGGACGAAAGCGGCCGGAGCAAGCCCTCTCCACGGAGGAGAGCGCGCGTACCGGAGAGCCACCCGCGCCAGCTCAACTGGGCGACGACCACCGTGATCACCGAGACGATCGCCCCCATGAAAAGCATGAAGTACAGAATGTACTGCTTCGTGCTCGCGCTCCGGGTGCTGACGAAACTCATGTCATGCACGAGAATCATTTCGCCCACCGCCACGCCGCCCGATCCCCGCAGCGGGTAGTAGGAAACGTGCAGCGGGCCCTTGGACAGCTGCAGCACCTCGCTCTTGAATGTGTTCTGTTCGTCTGCGACATCCTGGCACGTGACTTCTCCGGGGAGCTTGTCGGTCCTGTAGGTGAGCGCCTGCCGGTCATTGCAGAATCCGAGGGCATACAGGCGCTCGTCCTCCATGAGCCGGTCGAGGATGATCTGCATCCGCGCCTTGGGCACCGAGTAGTTGTTCGTGCCGTCAAACAGAGAGGTCGCCGAGGCGGAGGCGATGGCCTTCGACCGTAGATCCAGATCTTTCACCGACCATTGCGTCATGAAGACATCGACGAGCGGAACGACCGCATAGGCGACCAGCCCCAGAACGATGATCAGAGGAATGAGAAAACGGAGTGAGAGTCGCACGTCCCTATCGTATCGCAGCTTCCCGCTCCCGATGAGTGTTTTGCCAAGTATTTATGACGTGCTGTACTGGCCTTGTGCTGGCTCAAAAGCGAAAGAATACGGAAAATTCGTGTTGCGGGTGTCTGCCGAAAAGTGTCTGCTCGCCCCTGCGCGGTTGAAGCATCCCATCGATTGGGTACCGTACGCACCATGGAGTTCCAGTCCATCCGCAACTACGGCTTCGTCGGGAATCTCGGATCGTGCGCCCTCGTGAGCAAAGAAGGCTCCATCGACTGGTGTTGTCTGCCGCGCCTGGACTCTCCGAGCATCTTCGCCGCTCTCCTCGATCCCGAAAATGGAGGCCATTTTTCCATCCGGCCGGCATCGGACATCCGCGCAATCACACAGGAATACCTGCCGCAGACCAACATCCTCAAGACCACATTTGCAACGACGACGGGAACGCTGGAAGTGCAGGACTGGATGCACATGGGAGGATTCGAATTTGAGGAACAGGAGCACCACCGTCTCCCCGCTCTGTACCGTCTCGCGCGATGCACGCAGGGATCGGTCGCCGTCCGCGTGATCTACCGTCCGCGACTGGATTACGCACGCGCCCGGACGGTGTTTTCCGCAGACGGGGAGGGAGGGGTGATCGCAGAGAGCAAAGAAGATACCGTGCGGCTGCACGCCAGCTGCCCGTTTGTCATCGATGAACAAGGCGCCGAAGCTGCTGTGACCCTGCACGCAGACGCCTCCCTCTCCTTCGTCTGCTCCTACGGCCGTGCGGAGCGCGCGGAACTTCCGACCCCGCTGCGCTCACTCGAACGCACCACGACCTACTGGCGCCGCTGGCTCACCGAATGCGAAGGCGGCGCCTGCCACACACCTCACCGTTGGCAGGAGAACGTCGAGCGCTCCGCACTCGCCCTCAGAATCCTCGCCGGAGGACGCGGCATCGCCGCCGCAGCGACGACCTCGTTGCCGGAAATCCCCGGTGGCACGCACAACTGGGATTACCGGTTCAGCTGGGTGCGGGATACCGCGCTCACGGTGCGCGCCCTCGCATCTCTGCGACACCTCGGCGATGCGAAGGAATTTGTCGATTGGATTGGGGAGCTCGTCACCTCGGGAGGCCGGAGACCGGCGGACTTGCAAGTACTGTATCCGCTCCACGCCGAACAGGTTCCTCCGGAAGAGGAGCTCACGCACCTCGCGGGGTACCGCAATGCCAAACCTGTGCGAATCGGGAATGCGGCAGTGCATCAGCGGCAACTCGACATCTACGGCGAGATCCTGAATACGGTGTTCCTCTCGGAACTGCTCAAGACGGGAACCGGGGACGTGCTCAGCAATATCCTGCGCGACATCGTGGACTATGTCTGTGACATCTGGCGTGAACCCGATCACGGCATCTGGGAACTCAGGACGGACCCTCAGCAGTACACCTACTCCAAGGTGATGTGCTGGGTCGCCATCGATCGCGGCATCCGCCTGGCGCAGGCGCACGCGTGGAAGGTTGACACGTCAAAGTGGGAACGGGAACGGGACGCCATTGACGCCGCAGTGATGGAACAGGGCTGGAGCGAGAAGCGACAGGCCTTCGTGCAGACATTCGATTCTGATGTGTTGGATGCGACCGCACTGCTCTTCCCGCTGCTCGGGTTCCTGCCCGGGGATCATCCGCGCGCGCTCTCAACGCTCGAGACGGTCATGCGCGATCTCGCGGACGGCGCACTCGTGTACCGCAGCGACCACCATCACCGCAAAGAGGGTGCATTCGCCTTCTGCAGTTTCTGGCTGGTGGATGCGCTGGCCACCGCAGGCCGCGTCGAAGAGGCACGCGAACGCTTTGAAGAACTGCTTCGCATGGGGAATCACCTCGGCCTCTACGCCGAGGAGATCGATCCGGCGACCGGCGACTTTCTCGGCAATTTCCCGCAGGCCTTCACGCACGTCGGACTCATCAATAGCGCCGTCAAGCTGGATGCGCTGCTGCCGGAGCAGTAATCACTCTTCTTCCCTCTGTGACTTCTTCCAGCAGCATTTCTTGAACTTCTTGCGGCTCCCGCACGGACAGGGGTCGTTGCGACCAACTTTTGGCTGTTCCCGACGCACCGGTTCGGCGTGGAGAAGATTTTTAAGCTGCGCGAGAACATCCTGCGCAACGGCATTACTGACCTCTTTTTCTTCGCCCTCGGCTGTCCCAAGATGCACAGGTTCCAGCTGCTCGAGAACACCAGTGATCGCAGTGAAATCAATCGATCGTGCTCCCCTCTCTGTGAATACACCCATGAGTGCATGGTGGATCACTGATACCAGAGGAGGCTGCTCCCCCTCTGCCGCTCGAGCCGCCTGCAGTCCTTCATTGGTCGCTTCCAGAATCCGTACGAACAGACCGCTCTTGCGCAGAATCGTAGCCATCTTTTTCCCAAAGCTCGTCTGCAGCTGCTCGAATAACTCATCATCACTGATGTCACAGGAGACCATAGGTTCCTGTCCATCGTGCCGTTCATGCGCGTAAGCTTCGGACATAGTGGATCAACGTATCACCCCAGCAATCCCCCGTTCAAGACGGAACTCAGAGAAAGATCAACGGATCAATTCTTGGTCAGAAATCGGGCTTTCCATAGCTCAGGCCGCCATAGCGGCAGGTGTCCATCCATTCTTTTTGGCTTCAAGTTCACGGAATTTCCCTGCCCGCACCAATGCCCGGTCCTGCTCATCCATCGTCACGCGGGCGAACCCGCGGTATTCATCAGAAAGAAAATCGATACGTTCCTGACAGGAAATGGCGGCCATTTCGCGGATGGCGCGCGCGTCGTGCGTCTCGGCGCCAATGGTGATCGTTTCTGCATCCGCCTGAGTTGATTGCCGTGTGTGCTCCTGTTCGTGCACAAGAATATCTGCGGCCTTCTCACGATCGACGATTCCGTTTCCGCCCGTGATCTTGCGCGGATCGATATGGATCACGTCGGCGCCCAATTGCGCCTCGCCCGCAACATCCTCATCCAGCTTTTTGAGCGTGAGAGAGGAGCCGCGGAATGTCTCACCCAGATCATCAGCTGCACGCTCCAGCTCATCTGCCGCCCCTTCACGCTCTTCGGGAGCCGCCTGATTGAGCGTCGCAGCCACATCAGTGCGCACCGCGTCGGTCATGCCGCGACGGACTTCGCGCGCCCGCTCTGTAAGTTGCGCGCGGAACGCATCCACCGTCCCTTCGGACCGCTCCGCAACCTCATTGTAGAGTGCCTGCGCATGTTCGTGAGCTGCCATATGCACATAGCGTGAAGGAGAAAACACCCCGAACCAACCATTTGGAGGACAAAAAGCTATGGTACGAAAATAATGGCTTATATAAGCCAAGAACTATGTACTCCAAAACTCACCTGATCCGTTCGTACACCAAAAAATCCATCGCGAAAGCATTCTCCTCATCTGCGGGAAACTCCTCACGGCTCACCTCTTTCCACGCAGGTGTCGGAAAGGGCGGGAAGAAAGAATCCGCCTCGGGCGCGACATGCACGCGCGTGAAGTACACGCGATCGACCATCGGAAGCATGGTCGCATAAATCATTCCTCCTCCGATCACAAAGGCTTCCGTCTCGCCGGAAGAGCGCGCCGCTACAATCGCCTCCTCGGGGGAATGAACTACCATGCACCCCGGAATATTCAGTGCGGGATCCTGCGTGACAACGATATTCAGGCGCTTCGGGAGCGGCCGTCCAATGGATTCAAACGTGCGCTGACCCATGATCACCGCATGACCGCTCGTGGTCTTGCGAAAGTGCCGCATGTCGCGCGGCAGGTCCCAGAGCAATGCATTATGGGCTCCGATGGCCCCGTTTTCCGCCACGGCGACGATAAGGGATAGGCGCATGGAGAAAATTGAATAGAAAAATATGAGGGAGGTAGAATATTGGAATATTAGAGTATTAGAGAGAACGTGAAAGAGATCTTTTGCGAGAAGAAAGAATGAGACCGGAAAGAAGTTTTCCTACATGGTCTGCTAATGCCAATGCTCGTCGGACGTCGTGATCGGAAAGCAAATGAACGTGCACTGCTACAAAGAGATGAGCAACGACTTCCGAACATTCACCCCGAGCAATCGTATAATGATGTCCCTTATCGGAATACGTAAATCGGCCAAATCCTTCTGCAATATTCGCAAGGATACTGGTTGATGCACGTTTGAGCTGTGAACAGAGGCCATAGGTTTCCTCTCTGGGTAATTTTCTGCACAGGCAATATACTTCTTCAATCAGCTCCATCGCTATTTGCGCGGCTTTTAAATCCATGAAATGTTCCATGGAAGTACTCTCATGCAATAGATGATGAGAAGAAATGGCCACACCGCGAAAAAGAAATGGGCAAGGAACTTTTATCGCTTCACAAAGCCATACAATACGTTCCATAGCATCATGGAACGCCCAATCCCCAATATTCTAATACTCAATTATTCTATCTCATACTCTTACACCGCAATCGGAGCTTTAATCGCCGGACACGGATCGTAGTTGAGAATCTGGAAATCACCGAATGTGAATCCGAAGATGGATTGCACCTCGGGATTCAGCTGAAGCTGCGGAAGCGCACGGGGAGAGCGGGAGAGCTGCTCGCGTGCCTGCTCGAGGTGATTGGCATAGAGGTGCAGATCGCCGAATGTGTGGACGAAATCGCCCACTTGAAGCCCCGTGACCTGCGCGACCATGTGGGTGAGGAAACTGTAACTGGCGATGTTGAACGGCACACCAAGGAAAATGTCGGCGCTGCGCTGATAGAGCTGACAAGATAACGTACCCTTCGACTCGCTTCGCTCGCTCAGGGTATGTGGCGCCGGTGGCGCCACATAGAACTGGAACAGGCAGTGGCACGGTGCCAGTGCCATCTTCCCGAGACGCACGTTCTGCTGCGGCTTGATGAGCCCGTCAGGAATGAGCGGCGGATTCCATGCCGAAACGATCAACCGGCGCGAATCTGGATTGCGTTTGATCTCATCCACGACCCACTGAATCTGATCGACACCGCTGAAATCGCGCCACTGCTTGCCGTAGAGCGGGCCCAGGTCGCCGTTCTCATCCGCCCACTCATCCCAGATGGAAACACCATTATCTTTGAGATACTTGATGTTCGTTTCGCCCCGCAGAAACCACAGAAGCTCGTGGAGGATGGACCGCGTATGCAGCTTCTTCGTGGTGAGCAGCGGGAAACCTGCAGAGAGATCGAACCGCATCTGCGCGCCGAATACCGAAATCGTGCCGGTACCGGTGCGGTCGGACTTCTGCGTGCCGTTCTCGAGAACATGCTGCAGGAGATCGAGGTACTGACGCATAGGGAACCAAGCTACCAGCTGTCAGCTGTCAGCGACAAGCTTAAAGCGACAAGCGCTGCTCATGAGGGATAGAATGGATGCATCTTCCCCCCTTCCTCTATGTCATTTCTGCGGGATTTCAAAGAGTTCGCCATGAAGGGCAATGTGCTGGATATGGCGATCGGCGTCATCATTGGCGGAGCGTTTGGCAAGATCGTCTCTTCCCTTGTCGGAGATGTGCTCATGCCTCTCATCGGTATTCTGCTCAAGGGCATTGATTTCTCAACGCTGTCGATCGGCGTGATGGGCGCACAGGTGAAATACGGCGTCTTTCTGCAGACCGTTCTGGACTTCATCATCATTGCCTTCGTGATCTTCCTTCTGGTAAAACAAGCAGCCAAACTGAAGAAGCCCGTACCTGCTGCCGCTGCTCCCGCAACGCCCGAAGATATCGTGCTCCTGCGCGAAATTCGGGATGCGTTGAAACACTGATCCGACGCATGATGCGTCAGAGAGCATGTTTCATGCTCGAGGCATACCGCCACGCCATCTCAAAAACCTGCTTCTGCGTCTCGGCCACTTCCACACTCTCGATGATCACGCCGAACACGTGATCTGCTGAACCGAAGGAGCAGATCGCCACTTTGTGGTCGTAGATGTTGATCTCGTTCGTGAAGTCGAAATCTCGAGAAGGGACGAGCCGGATTTCGCGAAACCTCTTGCGATCTTCTCCGTGCACCTTGCGGCCCGCCTCGTCGTCGGGGGCGATGCCCCGTAAGCGAATCCTGCGGCGCACGCGCTCCGCCACATACTCCTCGTCGTAATCGGGCCAGAACCGGCGCACAACCGCGGAGTTGGCGAAATTGAGGAGCTCGCTTCGGGCCGTGAGCGTGTCTTCGTACACGCGCCGCACGCCTTCCCAACCCTCAAAGAAACGGATGACGGGACGCCGCCGGTCCTGCCCCTGCAACGAACGTAATTCCGGAAGCACACGCTGGAGCGCATCGGCGTTCTTGCGTGCCTCGATGGCCAGATGCTCCGGCGGAACCGGCTGGTACCACTTGGCCCGCACCTTGCGCGCAACAATGAGCAGCCCCCGCCGCGCCAATCCTTCCAATGTGTTGTATGCGGTGATGCGATTGAGTTTCGTGGCTTTGGCATACGACGAAGCAGGAGCCGAACCAAGCGAGAGGCCAGCCAGATACAGTGTGGATTCTTTCTCGTCGAGCCCAATAGATTGAAGGATGTGCAGCAGGTCGGCAGCCATGGACAGAGGATAATGATGTTGTCCAAAAAAACAACAAACATATATGTATTATGTATTTCGTATTCCGTATCGCGAACGCAGAATAGATACGTCATACGTGATACATACTACGAAATACGTACTCATAACATCACTTTGCCAAATCCCTCTTCCCCGCCACGAGCGACGACGGGCACTTCCTCTTGAATACGCACTGCCCGCATTTTCTTTTCTGCGCCGTACACACCGCCCTCCCGTGACTAATGAAGAGCGCATTGATCCTCCCCCACTCCCTGCGTGGGAAAAGACGCATCAGATCCTGCTCCACACGTTCCGGCGTTTTGCCCTTTGAAAGTCCCAGCCGACGTGCCACACGGAACACATGCGTATCCACCGCAATGCCATCGTTCTTCCCGAAAGCCCCGTAGAGGACAATGCAGGCGGTCTTGCGCCCGACGCCCGGAAGCGCCGTGAGTTCCGTCATCGTCCGCGGGACCGATCCGCCATGATCATGCTTGAGCTTTTCACAGAGTGCATGAATGTACTTCGCCTTGGTGCGGAACGTGCCGCAGGAATGGATGAGCTTCTCCAGCTCACTCCGCGAAACGCGCAAATAATCGGCAGCCGTACGGCAGCGCCGAAAAAGCTCCGGCGTCACGCGATTCACCTGCGCATCGGTGCACCGTGCGGAGAGGATCGTCGCGATCAGCAAATCCAGAGAAGTATCCCAGTGCAAAAATGATTTCGGCGGATGGTAGAGCCGCTTGAGTTCTTGGAGCACGAAGTTGGCCGAAAGTTTCTTCACGCGGTGAGAGGACTGGAATACCAGAGTACCGGAATAACAGGTTCAGAAACCATTTCTTGATGCCCTAATATTCCAATATTCCAATCCCTAGTACTCCACATCGTCAGTCAAGCCAACCCACTCGCAACAACGTCCCTTCCGCACTAGAGTCGTGCCCCATGCTTCCCGCATTCACGGTCTTTGACGTGGAAACCACCGGCTTGGATCCCCGCCAGGATCATCGGATTTTGGAAATCGCCGGCGTGCGCGTGGAAGGGGGAAAGATATTGCACGAGCAGACGTTTTCGCAATTGGTGAATCCCGAGCGCCCCATCCCCTGGGAAGCGAGGAGCGTGAACAAGATCAGCGACGAAGAAGTGGCATCCGCCCCCACCATCGATGCGGTGCTGCCTGAATTTTTGCGATTCGCACAGAACTCCGTACTGGTCGCACACAATGCGGAATTCGATATGGGCTTCCTCCACCGCGAGAAGGAATGCTGCTGGGGCTACATCGACCTGCCGGAATGTTTCTGCACCATGCACCTGAGTCAGGCGCTCTTCCCGCACGAATTCCGGCACAATCTGGATGTCGTCGCGCTGCGTCTCGGCATTCCGTCGCCCACGCAGCGCCATCGCGCGCTGCCGGATGTCATGGTCACGGCGCAGGCGCTCCTGAAAATGCTCGAAGCCGGAAAGATACAGAATATCGAGGAGCTGCGTAAACATGCCGCAGTGCGTCAGATGACCAATGCATGACGTCATGACAGACGGCGCGTCCGTGTGCGCGTCTGCCATCCAATCTGTTGCATCCGCTGCAGAACGTTGGGATCGTCCGCTTCGCGCAAAGGCACTTTTTGGATCTTGAGCTGGTCGTTTGCGACTCTGCCAACATAGATCCCCGCAACATGCTTCTTGCGTCGTGAAAATCGGTCGCCATGCACGGCATGAACGGAGACTTTTCCGTGTGCAGCCATCCACCACCGCTCCTCTTCTTCTTCATCATGGCGAGACAAACGAGAACATTGTCCGGCAAGAGGAAAGAGCCATGAGAACCACGATCGGGATGTCTGGCGATGACGGATAGAACGGGAGGAGATACGCACGACATTGGACGAAGATCGTGCAGAGATTCGCTGTGCCGCCGTGAGAAACGACCGGACGTCATCCGAGAAACGACGAACAGTGCGGCGAAGAAGGCGCATACAGGCTAATGCAACCTCACGCATCCAACCGAAAAGACGCTGCAGAGCGTCATACACGGCAAGCACCAGCCGTTCCAGAAAAGCGGCGAACGCACGGACAACCGTACGCAGCGCATCGGCAAACGAATCGAGCACCGAACGCACATCCCGCAGCAAGGAGCGCACTGCCCGCATGGACAATCCTGCCTGTGCGAGAAAACAACGCAACGACCCCAGAGATCTTGCCGCACGCCCGATCATTGATCGCACCAG
>CAZVLZ010000007.1:0-20092 GCA_964628345.1 uncultured Candidatus Peribacteria bacterium
GCACGGGGTTTCGCCCTTCGCAGAGCCGCACAAGAAGCCAGCCGGATACGGTGGGGAGGGCGAGGCCGACGGGGAGCCAGAGGAGCATCATTGGATCTTCGTGGGTACAGTTGCGGGTGTCGGGAAGACCCGGAAGATGAACGTGCCCTTCATGAATTCATGGGTGATCTGGCCGGGCGGCGAAATCGGAGCACCGTCCTCCAGCATACGACCTTCGGCACTGATGACGAGATCGGGACGCTCGTAGGCGAGCCAGACCGTCGCGCCCGACCCTTCGGCCGGACTCACGGGCCTGCTTGGGTATGTCTGGTAGCGCATGAAGTTCATGAAGGTGTCCGTCGTCGGCACCAGCAGAACGTAGCGCTCCTGATCCGCCACCGATGCCTTGATCGCCGCCGCAAAATCCGGCAAGAAATTCATTCTGCGGAAGGTGCGCTTGCCGGCGGGTTGTGTGAGATAGGAGCGCACGTCGTATGTCCATGTGCTGAGCAATTCCGCTCCCATGCGGATATCGAGCAGGATCCAGCAGGCGCAGAAGAGCGCGGCGCACGTAAGCAGGATGGTCCGGCGGCTGCTTCCTGTCATCCACGCGCGCAGTGCGATGATGACTGCGCCGAGAGCCAGGATCGCGTAGATCGCGCGCATTCCCGAATGGGCCAGGGGAGGCTGGTTGCGGTAGAGGTTCTGGCGCGCGACTGGCGAGGAGCAGAGCAGGGGACCCCAGAAGAAGTTGATGCTGTGCGCCTTGATCCCGTCGAACGTCCAGAAGCACTTCGTCATTTCTGTGACTTTCTCCACGCCGCTCCATCCCTGTAGCTCGATCCCGTGCAGGGTGATGTCCGTCGAGGGCGGCAACTGAAAGCCGATGGCGCTGGCTCGGGGGTCCCATCCGCCGACGGCGCTCATGTCGATGACGATGGACGTGGAGACCGCACTCGGTTTGAGCACGATCGGGATTTGCATGTACTGTCCGGCTGCGCTGCCCCGTTTGCGCCAGATGAGAGAGAGATTGGCTCCGCGCGGGCTCGTGTAGTAGACGGTCACCACATCGACGCCGTGGCCGATGGCGAGTGGGCGGGAGAGTGTTCCCTTCTGCGTGGTGGTGATGTGGATGCCGTTCGCGGTGGCGGTGACCGGCGGAAGTCCGATGGTGTTCCACTGCGCCTGCTCGGACCGGTCACTCAGCTGGAGGACGGTCTGTTCCTTCGCTGCGACTGCGAGTGGCAGGGCGAGGAGAACGAGAGTGCAGAAGAGACGGAGGCGCATGAGATCGCGAGGTATGGTACATCATTTTTTTTGTACAAATGTCTTTCTTTGCGTGGGGGCCAGGGCACCTTGCCACGCCCGTACCGAACGTCGGTACGTTCGGGCGGGTTCGGCTCGCCCTGAGCGAAGCCGAAGGGTTCCCTAAGCCCCCACACCCCTTTACCCTCCTCACAGTAAACCCCACTGATCTCAAAGCTATTTCATAGGTAGGGGCTTCTATGTGCTCAACGGATGTATGTGTATTTGTTTTGTATGTTATTTATTCTCCTGAGCCACCGCGATCTCCTTCGCGCCTCCTTCCAGAACGGCCTTGATCCGGCGCACGCCTGCCGAAGAGCTCTCCTCTTTCAGAATTTTGAAGGTGCCCAACATTCCCGTACGAGCGACGTGCGGACCGCCGCAGATTTCCTTACTGAAGACCGTGTCTCCCGTGCCGACCGTATAGACCTTCACCTCCGCGCCGTAGCGCGCATCGAAGACGCCGATCGCCCCTTCGGCTTTGGCTCCATCAACGGTCGTGACGTGGTAGGCCACCGGCAGGTTCGCCGCGATCGCGCCGTTCACGAGCCTTTCCACTTCTTTGATCTGCTCCGGCGTCATTTTGTCCGGGTGACTGAAATCGAAGCGCAGCCGTTCCGCGGTGATGTTTGAGCCCTTCTGGAAAACGTGTTCGCCCAATACCGTGCGGAGCGCGGCGTCGAGCAGGTGCGTTGCCGTGTGCAGCTTGGTGGTCTCGCCGCTGTGATCCTGCAGTCCGCCCTTAAATTTCTGTTCCGCTCCGGCGCGTGAGAGTGCCTGGTGCTCCCCGAATTTCGTTTGGAATCCCTGCTCATCCACGGTCAGCCCTTTCTCCCGCGCCAGTTCTTTCGTGAGCTCCAGGGGGAATCCGTAGGTGTCGTACAAGTGGAAGACCACGGTGCCATCCATCTGCGTGCCCGCTTCCTGCGCCGCCCGCTCGAACTGCTTCATCCCTTCCTTGAGCGTCCTGCCGAATTGCTCCTCCTCCCGCTTCAGGGCATCCAGAATTTCCGCCGTGCGTTCCTTCAACCGTGCGTACACATGGCCGTACTGGGCAACCACCGCCTCGGCAACTTTTGGCGTGAACGTGCCGTCGTGCTCGATCCGGAGTTGTCGCGCGGAGCGGATGGCCCGGCGGATGAGGCGGCGCAGGATGTAGCCCTGATCCACATTGGAAGGCAACACGCCATCCGCGATGATAAATGTAGCCGCCTTAAGGTGATCCACGATGATGCGCAGGTGCCGTTCATCCCTGTGGTCGGCCATTTCCATCACGCGGTCGAGAATCGGTTTCATCCGGTCCGTCTCGTACACACTCGCGACGCCCTGTAGCACCTTCGCCACACGTTCCAGCCCCATGCCCGTATCCACGTTCCGCTGCTTGAGGGACTCGAAGGTCCCGTCCGCCTTTTTGTTGTACTGCATGAAGACGTCATTCCAGACCTCGAGCCATTCCTTTTCATGTGTGGCGGGATTGCCCTGCGGCTTGCCCTCGCCCACCCAGTAGAACATCTCGGTGTCGGGACCGCACGGCCCCGTCTGTCCCGCCGGTCCCCACCAGTTGTTGGCCTTGGGCAGAAAGCCGATGCGCTCGACGGGAATGCCCATCTTCTGCCAGATCGTGGCGGACTCTTCGTCCTTGGGCGCGTCCTTGTCACCCACGAAACACGTGACAGCCAGCATCGCATTGGGAATTTCCAGGATCTCCGTGAGGAACCGGTAGCTCATGGAAATCGCCCCTTCCTTGAAATAGTCGCCCAGGCTCCAGTTGCCCAGCATCTCGAAGAATGTTAAGTGCGACGCGTCACCCACCTCGTCGATATCCTGCGTGCGAATGCACTTCTGCACGTCCGTGAGGCGCCTGCCCGCCGGATGTTTCTCGCCTAAGAGATAGGGCACGAGCGGGTGCATGCCGGCCGTGGTGAAGAGAACGGTGGGATCGTTTTCGGGAATGAGCGAGGCGCCGGGAATCACGGAGTGGCCTTCCTTCCTGAAGAAGTCGAGGTATTGTTGCCGAACGCTGTCTGTCGCGAGAGGGCGCATGTGCGGCGCAAGGATATCAGAAGATTGCTTCCCCGGTGCATCAGGTATTTCGGGTCTTTTTGCAGGGATCTGCCTCATTCACCGCTCTGGAAGGAACAGCGGTATTCTGCTATAATAAGACCAATACACACTTTATGAGCTTATCCACGCCACCCGTGCGGCATCCTCCGGCGCTGTTCTCGTGGAAGATGATCGTGCTGTTCGTCGTCACTCTGACGGTGATCGTCGGCGTGTGCCTGTTCTTCTTTCTGCACAGTCGTGACGTCGTGGACCGGTTGGTGAAGGACCGGTTGCGCAACGAGGCGGCGATTGCCGCGCTCTTCTTTTCCGGTGAAGAGCTGGATCAGATTCGCCAGCCCGAAGATACCGCCTCGGCGCAATTCGGCGAGCTCGTCTGGCGCCTGAATGACATTCGGACGCGCACGCCGCAGATCCGGTTCGCCTACATCATGCGTCAGACCGCCGATCCCATGGTCCTCGAATTCGTCATCGACGCCGATGCGCTCAACACGCCCGAGCAGCTCGATGATGACGGCGACGGAATCGTGGAGGAATCCGAAGTGGCGGCCCTGCCCGGCGAACCCTATGACATCTCCGATATTCCGGTGCTTCAGGGACCGGCGTTCCTGCAACCGATGACCGATGATGAGATGACACACGATCAGTGGGGGTACACATTGTCCGGCTATGCACCCATCCGGTACAGCGACGGTCGCACGGCTGCCATCATCGGGATCGATATGACTGCCGAGGATTATGTCGCGATCCGCCAGAGCATTTTCTCGATCCAGTCGCTCTTCCTGATTCTCTTGGGGGGGTTCCTTGTGATTCTCGGGACTCTGGGTGTGATCTGGCGTAACCGCGTGCGCAACATGCAACACCTCGATGACGAGCGGAGATGGCTGCTGCAACTCATTCTGCACCAGGTGGGCACGCCGCTGACGATCTTCAAGTGGGGAGTCGAATCGCTGCAGGATATGCTGCTCCACCTGCCGGAATCCGCGCGCGCCGAAGTGAACGAACATATCCTAATTTTGGAGGATGGCATCTCGCGTCTCAATCACGTGGCGGAAGTCCTGTTGGCGGCGGATCGCATTCAGGAGGGGAGCATGCAGGTGGCGGAGGAGAGGGTGTCGCTGAAGAGCGTCATCGACAAGACCGTTGCCGACGTTCAGTCGCGTCTGGCTCTGCGTGCCCAGCAGATCACCGTGGACATGCCGCAGGATGCCCTGCTCCGCCTGGATGGCCGTCTCCTGTCGGGAGTGCTGCGGGAGATTCTGGACAATGCGATGCTGTATTCACCGCAGAACGGCGTCATCCGTATCCAGGTGCGCAGGCACAACCGTCATGTGGAAGTACAAGTATCCGATCAGGGGACAGGCATTCCTGTGGCTGATCTTCCACGCATTTTCGAACGCTTCAGCCGCGGCTCCAACGCGGGTAAGTACGATCCCAACGGAACGGGAGTGGGTCTGTACATTTCCAAAGGAATCATCGAACGCTTCGGCGGAAAAATCGCCGTGGATTCTGCGGAAGGGAAGGGGACGATGATCACGTTTTCGCTTCCGGTGACGGAGTAGTGCCGTTCGTTCCATGCTTCTTCCTATTGTTGGCGCCGTTGCCCGTCGGTTCCATATGCACGTGCACGGATATGCGCGGGAGCGCGTGCAGCAGATTGCTGAAGGGGGCGCAGCGGGCCTGCACTTCCTCTTCGCAGATTTGCCGGGCGTCCTTGAGCGCGATGCGTACGCGCTCGATTGCGTTCTGCTGGATTCTTTGCGCCGCGGGTGACTGCAGTGTTGCTGCGGCTTGTTCCAGGAGGTTGACATCATCCTCCATTGCCCGGATCTGCGGCTGCCAGTCACGTTCCGTTGTGCCGCGTTGCCCGCTCATGAAGTGCTGGATTGTCGAGCGGACGGCGCTGCAGCGCCGCTCGATGCGCGCGAGTGCCTCCTCCATGCGCTGTGTCTCCACTCTCTGCAGTGTTGCGAGATTGTTGCCGCTCGCGGCCAGCACATCCCGGTAGTGTGAGGGATCGAAGTCCCGTGGCAGGGACGCGAGATGCAAATGGGCGACCAGGCTTCCGTCATACGTGCGTACGAGTTGCTGTTTGCACGCACGACGATGGAGGCGGTTGAGGATCGGGACGCAGGCAATGGGATAGCGGTCGTAGGCCAGGCAGAACCGCAGGTACCGCTCTTTGGATGTTTCTTCCATGTGTTCCACTGGATGCGCAGCACGTTCGCTCTCCAGGTTTTGGAGGACCCGGGCGCAGAACGCCCGGCGCGTGCAGACAGCGGGCAGGAGTGCGCAGATGAGATCAATGAAATATTCCTTTCCCTCCCGCCGGATGTGCGCGATGGCGTTGAGGACCTTCATCGCACCGAAACGGTCAATCAATTCCTGTGCGATGGCATGAGCCGACAGTCCTGCGAGGTGTTCCACTTCGGCATTGCGCGACAGGGCGTCCGCATGTGCACGCTGAATGCCTTCCACTTCCTGTGACAGTGCCAGCAGTACCGTCTCTTCCGGCTCCTCGTGCGAGTCGGTGGGCGCATGTGCGCCGCTCTCCGGTGGGCGATCCATTGACATAATTGAAGAATATGGTAGTCAGATTTTTGTGGAAGTCAATGCTCCCGGTCTGCATGCCCGGAGGATGCATTTTCTGCGTGCGTCAGCCATTCCGATCAGTTTCCGTGCCAAACGTGATCGTGGTGTCGTCATGTGGACTGGTTACGGGGAGGGGGTGCGCAAAACCATGCATCTCTCTCATCGGATCATGAGTGAGAGAGAGTGCAAGATGTAACGCGGGTGAACGACCGCGAGCGATTCTCTTTTTCCGCTGCGGACAGGGCTGAACGGTAACGAAACGCTGTTGTTAAAAATTTGAACAGGACAGACCTTCTTTGCATTCGCAGTCGTTGACCGGCACTGCTGCACGGCATACAAGAGGGCATTCATTTCTTTCCTCGCTCTCTCCATGGCGACCGCTGAAGCACTGCGTGATGACAAATCCGCGACCGGTTCATGGCCCGAGGGATTGCCGCGGAATGCGGCAGAGCTTGGACAGCAACTGGATGCCATGCAGCAGTCTTTTCATCGAAGCCACAACGGAGATATTCCGATGGAAGTACAGCAAACTGCTGATGAAGTGCGGAAGCTTCTTTTTGCTTCTGAGCAATTCCCTGTGGATATCGCGCGTCCTCTCGCGGCAGACCTGGCGACATTACGAAGATTCTGCGCAGAGCAGGGGTCACTTGCCTAAGCGTTTCGCTTGCCGACATCGTCCGCACATGTGAAACCACGTCGACACACGTGATGCGGGATGGAGCATTCTTACGTCCCGAAATACTTCTGAAACCTGGGCATTTTCATCATGCTGGCGCCGATTGTGAACATCGATGCCTGCATCGTCGGGTGTTTGCGCGCGTGCGCGAGCATTCCTTCCCGCAGGCGCTTGAGGGCCAGCAGGCGTTCCAATTCCGGCATCGCGTACGCGGGATCGAGGAGACGCTTGGCCACTTCCTGACCTGACATGAGCGCAAATGCAATCCCTTCTCCGGTGAGTGCTTCGGTCATGCCGGCGGCTTCGCCCGCGAGGTAGATATTCCCAAATTCGACACCTTGGTAGAGAACGCCGAGTGGCGCGCCTTTCAGTTGATCGATCGTGAACGGGAACCCCATGTCCGCCATGAACGCCTTGAACTCCTCCATAACCTTTTCGAACGAAATCTCGTCCGGGTCGTAGTACGCACCCACGTTCGTCAGGTTTTCCTGCTTCGGGAAGAACCAGAAGTATGCCGTGGCAAGTCCCGGCGGGTTGAAGTACCACAGGACTTTGTCCGTTTTCACGGGGATGTCGAACGTGAAGCCAAGCGTGATCTTCTTGGGAAGTTTCAAGTATCGGCGGACGAGGGAATCCGTCCCGTCCGCGCCCACGAGTGTCTTGAAGAAGAAGGTTCCCTTGTCCGTCACGACACTGTCATCACGAATTTCCGTCACTTTTGTGTCCGTGAGCACGGTGATGTTGGGTACCCCCTGAATTTCCTTGAGGAGAAACTGCCCCAGATCGAGGCGCGTAATGGAGCGAAGCCTGTGCTTCAGGTGGATCACGGTGTCGTGCTTCCCCACGCGGATGATGTGGGTTGCGGCGGGGCGCGTGATGGAGTCCGGAATCCCGAACGGCTCATCCTGATACGTCAATCCTCCCCCGCAGGGTTTGGGTCCGATCACGGTTTTCCGATCCAGAATCAGCACGGACTTGCTCGTGTTCTTCAGTGTCCGAGCGCACTGCAGCCCGGCGGGTCCCATGCCAATGATCACGACGTCGAAGTGATCTTGCATCGGGGACAGTGTAGCTCACCTGGTGTTCTCTTTCCGCAATGCCACCATGTAGGAACCAGAAGGGAACATTCTTTCTCGTTGGCCTGCAGAGCTGTAGGCGATGGCATGGTACGCTTCGGGCGAAACCACACGGTCCGGAGGTTGGTGAAAGAGTACCTCCACGGTGAACCGCAGTTCGGCGGCAATGTCCTGGACATCTTCGAGAGAGAACTGATATGGCGTATTGTTCGCACCCACATAGATCACGCCCTCGGGTCGTATGATCCGTCTGGCCTCCGTGAGGATTCTTGTTTCAAGCGGAGCCAGGCCGGTGCCGTACAGCACCTGGGCGTCTCTGTCATAGCGTGCATCATCACTATTGAGAACATTGAGGATGCGCACATCATCCGCGCAGGCATCAGGGAGGCCGGTATCTGTCCCGCTGCCTGTGATAAATCGGCAATCGCAGGATTGCTGTTTTGCATCCCTTTTCAGGATTTCAATGAGTGTCTCTCTCAATCGGTAAATCTGATCGATGCACAGGTACGTCGTATCAGGCCGAAGATCGCTGCAATCGGGGAGGGAAGTAATCCCTGCGCCGATATGCACTTCGAGTTTCGCTCTGCGCTGTGTGAGGTCAATGACACACACATTGGTTATTAAACCAATTTATGTATTTGTCAACAATAGAAATGCCAGAGTAATTCCGTTCTGTTTCCGCTAGCTCTTCTTCCTCTGCGACCAACTGACGAGGTACAGGATGCCGACCAGTGCGGAGGGAGCGGCGATGGTTGCATACCAGCTCCACGGCCGTGCCCACCCCACGTCCCAGGCGTACAGCGCGGCGAAGCCGAGAAAGACCAGTGCGCCGACCCATTCGTACTTCCACGCCACGACACACACGATCAAGAGGGCCAGAGCGGGGAGCAGATGCATGAGGAGCGGCAACAGTGCGTTCAGCCCCGTGTACTGGTCAAAAACATCGAGTGCGAACAGCGAGAGAAACAGCACGAATGCGAGACTGAGGACGCGCGGGGTCCAGAAGAGGATTGTGCGGGAGGTGGTCATGAGAGAAGTATAGCAATCTATACAAGAACGTCACGCCGGGCAGTTACCTCCTGCGATCCAATTGCCCCTACGAGTCACGGTGTTTCAAGAGCCGCGCGGATGCCGATTGTGATTGTGCCGCATATGTCGCCTCTGATCTGGCGCGTTGCGCATGTGTCGATCAGGCGTGCTGGGCGATTGTGAAGGAGGGATGAGGACAACCAGCGGTACCACGGAAATCTCGCGATTCGACGGCGGCAGAGGTCAGAGAAGTGTAGAATCGGACTCGCGATCGTTCACAGCATGGGGATGAATTGGTTTCGACAGCGTGATACTGGCGAAGTTCCGCTTCTGTTCGGGAGGGCAACGGTTCCCGCACCCACTGTTGCACACAATATCTGCCACTGCAGATGTACCGGCGGTCTTCAAGAAGGCGTTCGCAAACTTCACGTTTGCCCCCGCCCTTGCAGTCGCCTAAGTCCGCTCTACGCGGACACGTCTCACCCTCGATTCTCGCTGAAGGGTTTGAGGCGTAATCAGCGAGGCAACGTCACCGTCTGATGTCGCGGTGACGCGGTCACATAGGCATCATCCCTCGCACCTATCTCTGCTCTTCTCTTCAGGGCTGCGAGTATGAGAAGTCCATGACAGCACAAGCAGCTTTGCTACACGTTGGACCCGGGTTCGATTCCCGGCATCTCCACCATTCGACTCGCGCTCACTGCGTTCGCGCTCGCTCATGGTCCTCGTCCGCCTGCGGCAGACTCGGGCCATTCTTTGCCATGTGCAGCGAGGCGAATGACCCTGAGCGAACGAGCGTAGCGAGTGAGTCGAAGGGCCAACCAGAGTATAATCATCTGCTATGCCTTGGTTTGTCTACATAGCAAGAGCAAGAACCGGAAGGTTCTACGTTGGAATCACGACAGATCCTGCTAAAAGAATCTCAGAGCACAATTCCGGAGTCGGATCTCGTTTTGCCATCAACCAGGGGCCATTTCGTTTGGTCTATGTTTCGCCTCCCTTGAGTGACAAATCTTCTGCCCGCATCCGGGAAGTGCAGATCAAGAAATGGAGCAGAGCGAAGAAGCTGAAATTGATAAATGGAGTATGGAAATAGACTTGGCATCTCCACCATTGGCTTACATAAGCCAAAAGATCAATATTGGAACGCACTTTTCCATGAACAAGATCCTTGACATTTTCTCTTTGATGTCATTAGAATCACCCTTCCGTGCGTGCATTCTGCACCACGGTGTTTTGGCTGACCTTTGGAAACACCGGAGAAAGACCCATGAATACCATCGTCTCTCGACAGTACCAGGATGCGTTCTTCGCAATGAATGCAAACTCGAAGGATGCGATTTTCATCGAAGGCGGTTCGTCCAGAGTCGCCCAGCGCCTCTTGAGTGATCCGCACTTCACGCCGACTCCGACTGATTTTCCGGAATTTGACCCGGATTGCTGGGCCGATATTTCGGGAGACTGTGAAGACCTACGAACGGAGATCGCGCACTTTCTCGCATATGGCAACGGACCAGCCGACACACAAGGCTCCATCGGCGACCCGGCTGCAGCGAAGGAGGAAACGCCGCTTGCACGGCTGAAGACGTACGCGAAGGACGCATGGCAACTCGTCACCGCGGACATTGAGTTGACGCATCAGTGCAATTGCCGATGTCGGTATTGCTATCTCGCTGATTACAAGAGCCATGGCATGTCCTTCAAAGAATTGCAGCGACTGGCAACGGCCCTCAGAAAAGCGGGCGTCATCTTCACGTCGCTGACAGGAGGAGAACTCTTCCTGAGGCCGGATGCAATCGATGTCTTGAGCCTGTTCGCGGATTTGAATTTCATGCTTGAAATCAAATCCAACGGCACACTTCTAGATGCGGCAACGATTGCCGCCCTAGCAAAGTTTCCCGTCTTCGACATGCAGGTTTCCATCTACGATATCGCTGATGGCCCGTCGGAAACCACCCGAAGGGACTATCCCTTCAGCAGAATCGCCGAAAGCGTCCGACAGCTCGTAGCAGTCGGCATGCCGCTCACGCTTTCGGTCACCGTCGGCAAGCACAACATCGACCATCTGGATCTGATCCACCAGAGACTCAAAGAAATCGCCGACATCGCCATTTTTTACTCGCCATACATCACCCCAAGACGGTCGGGCGAAGATGACGGCATCAAACTCCGTCTCTCAAGCAGGGAAATGAAGGAGAAGTTGCTTCCGTTTCTGCGGAGGACTCACAATTTTTCCAAGATGGAATGGTACCGCGACTGCTCCGCCTGCAAGTACCCATGCACCGCAGGCATCACGCAAGTCGCGGCCGATCCACTGGGAAATCTGTATCCTTGTCTCGACCTTCCTGTGGTGATTGGCAACGTAAAGCATGGCGATGTCGACACGCTACTGTCCATTGCGTCCCGACAAGGGACCATGAACAGGTTCCTGATGGCAGGGATGACACAGTGTCTGAACTGCAATATCAGGGAATACTGTGACAGTTGCGTCGGCATCGCGTTGATGGAGAACGGCGATCACACTCGGCCGGCTAGACATAAGTGTGACGTCGTTCATTTCTTTGTGTTGAATGACCCCTAACCGAAAGGAGGCTTCTCGTGAAGAAGTCTTTCTCCAAGGCCAAAGTCACTCGGAACGCGGCGCGCGTGTACGAGTGCAACGGCAAGCACTCGAAGAACGCTTGCTGAATCCGGACAGCTACCATGCTGTCAGAACAACCACTTGTTCAATCTTCCGACGCTTAAACTCTAGCCGGCCTTAAGCAAGGAATATTGAATAAGTCAGGGGCGGGATCCACCGTGGATCTCGCCCCGTTTTTAAAAAAAAGCTACAGTGCTACTGATGCAGTTCGCATTCTTCAGCAAACCGGGGCTTCAGCGGGCGAAAGAAGCGTTCGCGGTCTCACGAAGGCTGACCGGAATGATCTGGGACATGGATAAGGGACTGTTTATCTTCTCTCTCTTGAGTGCCCTCATTCCGAGCGTCGTCCCCTTCGTGAATGCCTACATCTACAAACTCATCATCGACGCGGTCATCGCGGGCCTCGGAAATTCGGCGACGATCGCCATCCGGTCCGTTGTCTGGCTTCTGGTGGCCCGTATCGTGACGTATTTTCTGCTCGACGCGTCATTCAGCACGCAGCGATACTTGGAACGGCTTCTCTGGACAAAGTTTCCCATCTATCTGAATGACAGGCTGTTCAGCCGCATCGCGCAACTGGACATCGAGAAGTTCGAGGATTCCGCCTTCCGCGACCGTCTCGAGCAAGTCAGGGATTCATGGTATAGGCCGCAGAACCTGATCACGGGTCTTCTTTTCATGACGCAGAGCCTGTTCCAGTTCCTCATCGCCTTCGTCGCCATCCTCACACTCAATTGGATTCTGATCCTGCCAGTCATCCTTATTTCCATTCCCGAATTCCTGTCGCGGATCTATGAATCGCAGGCGGAATGGTCGATCTGGGATTGGCACAGTCCGAGAAAAAAGCGGTACTCGTACCTCTCGAACATGTTGCAGGGCGCCCAGCACATCAAAGAATTGCGCATCTTCAAACTTGCGCCGCTCTTCATCAAAGAGACCACGGGAGTGCAAAAGGAATTCTACGAAGAAAACAAGAAAGCAGCGACAAAGGCGTTTTTTCTCCGGTTGCTCTTCAACTTATTTTCCACCGTCGTCCTGATCGGCATCGAAATCTACGTTATCCTTCTCGCCTTCATGAAGCGGGTGACGATAGGAGACATAAGTTTCTACACCCAGATCGTCGGCAATTTTCAAAACGGGCTCGGCGGATTTTTGCGCAATCTCAATGACGTATTTGAAGCGAGTTTGTACGTGAAGAGCTTTTTTGAAGTCATGGATACCCCGCGGGCGATTCTCTCCCCCATGCAAGCGAAGAGACGGGAACCTTCGAGCTCTCCCTCCATCACATTCGATCATGTCTCTTTCCGGTATCCAGGGATGCAGCACAATGTGCTGCACGATTTTTCACTCGACATACGGCCGAAGGAAAAAGTGGCGTTCGTGGGAGAGAATGGTGCCGGCAAAACGACCATTATCAAGCTGTTGGCACGTTTCTATGATCCGACTGGAGGTCGCATTCTGATCGACGGCACCGATCTGCGGGAATTGGATCTGGAACAATGGCATCAGCAGCTTGCCATCCTTTTCCAAGACTTCAATCGTTACGAGGACACGGCAAAGAACAATATCTATTTCGGCAACGTGCTCCGCGGCATGGATATGGCAGTAATCGAGAAGGCCGCGACGGATGCCGGAGCAAACGCGGTGATCGCGACGCTGGAAAGAGGATATGAACAAATCATCGGACGCATGTTCGAATCGGGTACGGAACTCTCCGTGGGGCAATGGCAAAAAATAGCGCTGGCCCGCGCATACTTCCGCAATGCTCCGGTACTCATACTCGACGAACCGACGGCGGCCATCGACGCAAAGGCGGAAGCGGAGATCTTCGAGCGGGTCGAGGAACTATGCAGGGATAAAACCGTGCTGCTCATCTCCCATCGCTTCTCCACCGTGCGCATGGCCGACCGCATCGTGGTCATCAGCGAAGGAAAGGTAATTGAACAGGGAACGCATAGTGCACTGATGACGCAAAAAGGCCTGTATGCTGAATTATTCAGCCTTCAGGCAAGGGGCTATCAATAGTTGAAATGGGGCGGCGATTCTCAGGAGGAAAAAGTGCGTAGTTGCTCCGCCCACCCCATGATCAACTCCTCAAGGCGGTTCAAACTTTTGCGTACCCATCTCCACCAAAAAACCACCCCTCTCTCGCGATCGGGGTGGCGTTATGCAATACGGGGAATGGGATTCACTTCGACTGCTGCATCGCCCGTACCGTCCACAGCATCTTCGAGAGCTCGCCGCGGGTGATGGGGCCGTTCAGGTCGGCAGTCGCAGAGAGCGCACCGCCGTCGATCAGGACTTTGACGTAGTGTGCGGACCACTGCTCGGAAGGATCGGTGGTATCCGTCGCCAGTTCAAACGCCTTGGCCAGCGCCTTGGCCGCTTCTGCGCGCGTGACGAGCGCATTCGGACGGAAGGTGCCGTCTGTGAAACCGCGCATCACCCCCGCTCGCATGGCTGTGCAGAGGTCAATGCCGTACGCGGCGTCCTTCTCGACGTCACGGGCGAGGAGGGAGTAGTCGGATTCCGAGAGTTTGATGAAGCAGCGTTCCGAGGGCCTGAAGAGTCGGCGCACGATTGCTGCCACGAAGGTCGAGCGCTTGATCGTCGCACCGGAGTTCCAATTGTTGGCGACCGCCAGAACGGCGGGTAGGGGACGCGGCGTGGGTGCGAGGACGGTGTCCTCAGACTGCTGCACGGACGAAACAGCGGAGGGCGGGAGCATCACGTCTTCGGGGAAGTATGCGGATGCCAACTGCGGAAGGAGCAGCGAGCCCAAGAGGAAGAGAGAAAAGCGGGAGCGCATGGAAAAAGGGGAAAAGGGAGAAAGAGGAAGGGAATTGTGAACGCTCCTTGTCTTTCATGCAATGTTGTTTGAACACTCAGTGTGATCAATTGCCGAGGACCTGCAGCATGCCCAGGATGCGCATGAAGGCGTTTGCGGGATTGTGGAGCGTGCTCTCGCAGTGCATGCGGAAGCGCAGGAACCGTTTCGGTGTGATGAGGAAGGCGCCGCGCACCGTGCAGTCCGTGGTTTCTTCGTAGAAGATGGTGCGTGTACCATCGATAGTTTTATCCTCGATGATGGAGACATGCTGATCTTCGTCCAGCTCCGTAATCGCCTGCGCCGCAAGCCTGCGATCGAAACCCGTGAGAGAAAAATCCCGCTCAAGGCAGGTGTTCCTTCCCATGCAGGCCGGTTCCGGACCGATGAACAGTTTCCAGAGGGAGGGCAACCTGGGCGAAAGCGCCGCGTCGTACGTGCTGCGGCTCATGAGGTGCGGCGTGGGCCAGGAATTTGGATACGAGAGTGCAAAGCCGAGAGTCGGATTGCGCATCTCCGTCCACGTGACGGGATCAGCCACTTCTTCGGTATCGAGTGCAATGCGCGTTTCGGGCGGTTGATCTGACGGAAGCTTGAGCAGCCGTGCGAGCATCTCGGCCACCTCGCCGCGCGTGAGAAGGTGTGCGTAGTCCTGGGCTGTACCCGGAATCGCTCCTGCCGTTGTCATGTAGTGGAGGTACGGTTTGTACCATTCCGTCCCCAGCACCGTGAGGTCGGGGATTTCCAGCGGGGCGAGAGCGAAGGCGACCGAGAGGATCTTCGATCCTTCGGCGAGGGTGATGGGACGATCCGGGCGGAAACTCCCGTCCCCGTAGCCGGACACAAACCGGTACGACCAGGCAGTGCACACGGCGGGCGCGTACCACGCATCGGCGGGCACGTCCGCAAACGACATGCCGAGTCCGTACTGTTCCAGCGCCCGGGAGTCGGTGAGGCACTCATCAATGAGAGTCTGTGGGGCCAGAGCGTGCACGATCATCTGCGTGAATTCCGCGCGCGTGATGGAGGAATCAGGCCAGAAAACACGGCGCTCGCCGGGGACGAGGAAGCCCTGCACGATCTCGCGTTCACGGAGGAGCTCGATCGATGCCGCGTAGGGATGCGTCTCGGGCACGTCCGCAAAGAACATCGCCGCCGCCGCGTACGGCATGAAACCGAGGGCGATGATGGCGAGAGAAATGATCCAGCGGAGAAGGCGCATGATGGCGCAGGGGAGTTCAGTCGGAAATCGTAGCACAGACGCGGTTATCCATTGGCGATTTTCAAATTGGCGATTGGCAAATTTGATGAGATATCGCCAATCGACAAATCGCCAATCGACAATCTATTCTGTAGTCATCCCCCCTTCCCCAATGGACCAGCAGGAACTCCAGAAACGTGTTGAGGCATTCCTCCAGGATCTCAACATTCCCAGCTTCATCGTCTTCGGATTCCAGAAGAGCGAGAAGGAGTTCGGGTTCATCTCTTCGTACCGGCAGATGCCATCGAATGTCGCCATCAAAGGGCTCACGTGGGCGCTGCACGACTTCGTGAACAAGCTGCCTTAAAAAGAGGAGGCTGAGGACTCTTCGGCATCTTCTGCCTCGTCAGTTTCCTTATCGAATGATTTCTTTCATCACCCAGTTCGCGAAGCCGATCGCAGTGGCGACCACGATCCATCCCCAGAGTCCGCCGAAGATCGTGAGTCCCACGATGGCGGGATCCATCCTGAGGACGATCAGGTGCACGAGCCACACGAACACACCGTTGACGACGATGACAGCGAGAATCGTAGCGAAGAGCTTTAAGGGGAGCGTCAGCACGGCGAGGATCGGACGGACAAGCAGGTTTAAGAGCGTGAAGAGCGCACCGACGATGACGATGGCCCGCCACCCTCCGGTGAGCGCGAAATACTGATCGAGGTACGTGGCCATCGCCCAGACGAGGGCGACATTCAGAATGGCTTTGATGGTGATCTTGAGCGGGAGAGAACCCGAGGAGTCGGTCATGATGTTCTGCAGTGTAGCACGCGTGCATCGAGCGTGCCGGAATCTGTCTCACCCCCTATCCCTTTCCATGCCTACCTCTCATTTTTTGTACGAACCTCCATCCCCCCCGCCCGTACCGATCTTCGGTACGGATCGGGCGGGCCGCCCCTTCCTCCCGGGGAGGAAGGGGAGAACAATTACATACACAAACATCCCCCCTCTCCTCGGCCGTTCGAGACCCTGAAGGGCCCTCAGGCCCTGAACGGGGAGAGGGGGATAGGGGGAGAGGCAATGCAAGAGCTTTCACCTCTTCTTCAGTCTCACCGTCACGTCCGATCCATTGATGTCCACGTGGACGAGGTTGCCATCGTTCTCCTGCAACACGGCATGGGTCTCTTGTGCGATGACGGCACCGTGTTCCCGCAGAACTTCCGGGAGACCGTCGATCTGGAGCGTGATCGTATCCAGGAAGTGCAGCCCCGCCTCCTTGCGGATTTTCTGCACGGCGCGCACGAGATCGCGTGCGGTCCCTTCGCGCTTGAGTGCATCCGTGATCGTCGTTTCCATACTCACGACGACACCCTTGTCCGCGGCCACGTCTTGTCCTTCATGTCCGCGATAGGTGATGGCCGCCTCCTCCGGCGTGAGCACCTCATCCAGAATGACCACGGCTCCATCATCCCGAATGGTGAAGTCGCCTGCCTTCCCTGCGCGGATGACTTCCTGCACGCGCGCGCCGAGGCGCGGACCCACCGTGCGTGCATCCACCAGCGCGATGCGCGTAGCGAGCGTACCCGGATCGGGACTGAATTCCAGGTCTTTCACATTGAGCTCGTTCTTGAGCAGATCGCGGTCCTCTTCGGTGAGCGCGACCCGGGCGAGGGCAGGGGGCAGGGCGACCGTGGCGCGCGCGAGCGGTTGGCGCACCTTGATCTTCCTGTTTGCGCGAATGCCGTGGCCGAGCGAGACGATCTGGCGGAGCAGACGGCTTCGGTCGATGAGGGAGCGCTCCTCTTTCGTGAGTTCCTTCACGTCCGGCCAGTCCGTGAGGTGTATCGAGCCGTGCTCCCCGGGCACCAGGTTCACGTAGATCGCGTCGGTGATGAATGGGCAGAAGGGGGCGAGTATCTGGCAGAGCGTCAGGAGCACGTCGTAGAGCGTGGCGAGTGCGTCCGTCTGCTCGTCTTCATGCGTCGAGAGCTCGGCGGAGGGACTCGTATCCTCCTCGTCCATGGCGCCCTTGCCCGCGAAGCGGCGGCGCGAGAGTCGCACGTACCAGTTGGTGAGCGCGTCGATGGTGTCGTGCATCTCGCTGCAGGCGGCCGACAGGTCGTAGCGATCGAGTTCGCGCGTGATGCGGTTCACGAGGTCCTGTACTTCGGCGCGGATGGTCCGGTCCAGCGGGTGATGGGAGTGCCGGCGGCTCGCGACCGGTTCGAACCTGGCGGCGTTCCCGTACGTCACGAAGAAGCTGTACACGTTCCAGAGCGGCAGAAGCACGGCGCGCACGGTCTCCTCCACCAGTTTTTCGGAAAAGCGCAGGTCTTCGCCCCGCACGGCGGGTGAACTCATGAGCGTGAATCGCACGGCGTCCGCACCGTGACGATGCACCACCTCGGTCGGTTCCGGATAGTTCTTGAGGCGCTTGCTCATCTTCTTGCCGTCCTCGGCGAGCACGATGCCGTTGACGATGCAGTGGTGGAATGCCGGTTTCTTGTACAGAGCCGATGACAGGATCATGAGGGTGTAGAACCACCCGCGTGTCTGATCCATGCCCTCGGCGATGAAGTCGGCGGGGAAACCGGGGGGGAGATTCGGACCTCGGGAATCGGACCCCGGACCTCGGGAATGGTAGGCAAAAGGAAAGTGTGATTGGGCGTACGGCATGGAGCCGGACTCAAACCAGCAGTCGAGGACTTCCGGCACACGCTGCATCAGTGCGGGCAGGCGCAGATCCTTCGTCGCGGCATTCCTGGGTTCGTCGGCAGCCGCCTCGGCGTGCGAGAGGTTTTCGACCAGTGCCTGCAGACATTTCAGCGGACCGCCGTGGCAGGCCACGAGCACGCGTTTGCCCGGGTATTCCGCGCGAATGCGCTGCAGGGCTTTTTCCATGCGCTGCACGAATGTCTCAAAACTCTCGCCGTTTTCCGGGGTGAATGGAGAGAGCCCGGGACTGGCGATCACGCCGTTCGGCAGCGCGATCCGATACTGCTGTTCGGGCTTGCCGGACCAATCACCCATGTCGCGCTCCCGCAGTTCCTTCCACTTGGCCGCATGCGGCACCTTCAGTTCCGCACTGAGGATCTCGGCCGTCTCGACGGCGCGCTTCAGATCTGACGAAATGATCACGTCGTATTTTTTCTTCTTGAGTTTCTTCGCAAGTGCTCGAACCTGAGCGCGTCCCGTCTCGTTGAGGAGTGTGTCAACGTTGCCGCCGTTCACGATGTCTTTCGCGTTGTAGTCCGTTTCTCCGTGACGGACCAGTGTGAGGTCAACATCCGGCGAAGAACGGAACGTCATTTCATAGGTGCCTGCATTTTGCGAAAGCGCACGGGCTTCTTCCGGCGGAACATGCTCGATGAGTGATTGCATGGCTCGGAACACGCCTCCATGTCCGACGAGGAGCACGCGCTTTTCCGCGAAGGCGCGCAGGAGTTCATTGAGCGCCCGCTCGATCCGCGCAAGAAATTCCGGTCGTGTTTCCCCGTTTGGGGGGTTTCCCGGATGGAAGCTGATGGATGTGCCTTGGGGCAGGGAGAATTCATCCCGTATTTCGTCGATGGAACGGCCGCTCCAGTCTCCCTGATGTCTCTCGCGGAGAATTTTCCAGGAAGCGGCATGGGGGATTCCGAGTTCCTGCGACAGGATCTGCGCCGTTTCTTTCGTGCGTGACAGATCCGACGAGATGATGACGTCAAATTTCTTCCGCTTCAGTTTCTTCGCAAGGTCGAGAGCCTGTTTTCGTCCGGTCTCATTGAGAGGAATATCTCCATTTCCTCCCTGGAGTTTTTTCTGTTTGTTCCAATCCGTTTCGCCATGACGGGCAAAGGTCAGGTGGACACCCTTTTCCTTGCTGGGCGACGCCCCCCACGTGATGTCATCCACGATGTGCTTGTGCAGGTCAAACTGTGCCTGCGTGCGGTGGTCCCAGAAGAAGGTCACGGGCTCGGCGTACCGCGGGTACGGCCGGTGATTCAGTTTCAGGGGATCCTCCCGCGTGAAGAAGTGCTGGATGTTCTGCACGGGATCGGCGTGCGTGACGATGACAATGTGACCGCCGCGGTGGAGAGGAAGGACGTCTTTGAGGAACGCGCTGATGCGCTCGTGCACGGCGCCGAACGTCTCCATACCCGGAAAGTGGTAGATGCTCTCGGGCGCATGGGTCTCGAGCTTGTGAGCCCTTCGCGCTTTCACGAAGGTCAGGTCCGAGAAGTCGACGGTCTTGCCTTCATATTCCCCGAAGCCGACTTCGTGCAGGCGCTCATCCACGATCACCGGCGCACCGGTCGCCTTGGCGATGATGGCCGCCGTTTCCTTCGTTCGATCCAGAGGTGAACAGTAGATGGCGGCGATTGTTCCGACATTCAGGTAGTCCGCGGCCGCCGCGGCCTGTGCTTTGCCCTGCGCCGTTAAGTGCGTGCCCGGACATTTGCCCTGGTAGATTGGGATCAGGTTCCCCTCACTCTCGCCGTGCCGCAGGACCGACACCTTGGTGAAGCGGATACGCTGCTGCGCCATGAGTTCGTCGCGGCTCCGGATCACCGTGAGGTCTTTCGTATCAGCATTCCTCCAGATGGGCAGCGGGGTTCCCCAGTAGCGATTGCGGCTGATGGCCCAGTCGCGTGCGCCCTCCAGCCACTTGCCGAACCTGCCGTCGCGCACGTGCGCGGGCACCCACTCCGTCTCGGCATTGGCGGC
>CAZVLZ010000007.1:20102-31093 GCA_964628345.1 uncultured Candidatus Peribacteria bacterium
GAACCAGGAGCTCGTGGCATAGTTGAGGAGCGGCGAATCGCAGCGCCAGCAATGCGGGTAGCTGTGTCGGAAGCTCTCTTCGGCGAAGAGCTTGCCGTGTTTTTTCAGCCACTGCGCGACGAGGCGGTCCGTCTTGTCCGGGTGTTCTTTCAGCTTCACGTCCATGCCGGGGAAATCCGTCACGGCATCCACGAATTTTCCCTCCATCGTGACGTGCTGGAGAATCGGCACGTTCTCTCGCAAGCCCACTGCATAGTCGTCTTCGCCAAACCCAGGCGCGATGTGTACGATGCCGGTACCCTCGTCCGCCGTGACGAAATCGGCGGCGACCACTCTGTACGCCGTCTTGCCATACTCCGCCTCGAAGTAGGGGAAGAGTGGCTCGTAGCGTCTGCCAACGAGCTGTTTGCCCGTGAGTTCGCCGAGGAGTTCCTGTCCGGCATGTTTCTCTTTCGATTTCTCGTAGACGGCTTTGGCGAAGATGACCGTCTCATCCTTTTCCGTCTTCAGTTTCACATACTGCATCTTCGGATCCACCGCGAGGAACAGATTGCCCGGCAACGTCCACGGCGTCGTCGTCCATGCGAGCAGATACTCCTTGGTTGATTTCGTTCCCTTGCCTTCCGCATGCAATGCAAACTTCACCGTGACCGAGAGATCCGTCACGTCTTTGTAGCCCTGCGTCACCTCGAAGTTCGAGAGAGGGGTGACGCACCGCGGGCAGATGTGCATGGGTTTGTGACCTTCGTAGATGAGGTCTTTCTCATGCAGCTGATGGAACACCCACCAGATCGATTCCATATACTCCGGGTCCATGGTGCGGTAGTCGTTATCCATGTCCACGAAGCGGCCCATCCGCTCCACCACGGTTCGCCATTCCTTCGTGTAACGCTGCACCGATCCGCAGCACAGCGCGTTGAATGTGTCCACTCCCATCTCTTCGATGGCGCGGCGTGACATGATGTTCTGCTCCTTCTCCACCAGATTTTCGACGGGCAGTCCGTGGCAGTCCCAACCGAACCGGCGCTCCACGTACTTGCCGCGCATCGTCTGATAGCGGGGGATCACGTCCTTGATCGTGCCGGCGAGCAGGTGCCCGTAGTGGGGGAGTCCCGTGGCGAAGGGCGGGCCGTCGTAGAACGAAAATGTTTCCCCTTTGCCTCCCATGGGACCATCCAGAACATCGCCCGTTCCTGCCGAGCGAAGTCGGAGACTGCGTTTGAAGATGTCCTCTTCCTGCCAGTAGCGCAGGATTCCTTCTTCAAGGGAGGGCAGCGATTGTTTGGGATCAACGGGGTCGAACATTGATGGCAGTGTACAGCAAACGGTGTGTGGTGATGTAGCCTGACTCGCCTGTATTGGAAGTCCGGTGGCAATGTCTCATTTCCCCGTGAAAGGTTTTGACACCCGGTCGATTTCTGGAGATTATTCATCCTGTCATACTATGTCTGTATCCTCAGCCAACATGGGCAATGAAAGGACTGCGCACGATGCTTCGCAGCTTGTGCCTGAGCAGGACGGGACGACCGAAACCGATCATGAGAATATCATCTCCTCGGTCGCTCGCGATGCGCGCCAGGCCTTATCGCAGCTTGGCATGGGTGGCGTGATCGATGAGCAGGACGCTGAACTGCATAAAACCGTCGTTGGTGAATTGCAGCGTAATCGTCGCCATACCCTTGCCTCGTTAACCGCAACCGTGCTCGGTGTTCTTGTGGCGATGGTGAATGGACAACGTTCGCATCGGTAAACTGCTCAATATTGAAGGTACAAAAATCCTGCAAAGCAGAATTTCGTGCTATGATTGCCGATCATGGCGGATAGTGATCACCAGTTTCGCGATTCTCTGTCGTACCTTCGGGTGCGGGATCGTGAAGCGGTGGCGCGTGCACTCGAACGTTCGGTGCAGTTGCATGCGGGGCAGAAGCGGGAGTCGGGCGAGTCCTACGTGATTCATCCCATCACGACGGCTCTCTATCTCGCACGGCTAGAGGCGCAGAAGGACATGCTCATTGCTGCGTTGCTGCACGATACGGTGGAGGATGGCCATGCGACTATTGGGCAGATCGAGAGAGAATTTGGCAAGACAGTGGCGCATCTGGTGGAGGGAGTGACGAAAATGAGCAAGAACCTCTACGAGGGACGACTCTCGGACCGCCAAGTTGCCTCTCTGCGCAAGATGCTGCTGATCGCGAACGATGATCTGCGTGTCATTCTCATCAAAATCGCGGATCGTTTGCACAATGTCGAGACGCTCTCGGCCCTGCGGCCCGACAAGCAGGAACGCATTGCACTCGAGACGCTCGATATCTATGTGCCGTTCGCGCGTCTGGTCGGTTGGTGGGAGGCGAAAGAGCGATTTGAGAATGTGTGCTTTCCCATTGCGTATCCGCAGGAGAGCCAAGAGTGGCGACAGGCCATTGAACGCGTGCGCGCGGAAGTGCGTGATGAGCGCATGCGGTTCATCGAACAAATCAATCAGGAAACCGGTTCCGATGTTCGCGCAGAGATGTCGCTCATGACCGATTACGAAATTTTCGTGAAGATGCACCGCGTTTTGGGACGTCTTACCAATGCCAATGCCATCGATTCCGGCCTTCTCATTGTGCAGCGGTCATCCCCGCTGGAATGTTACTGGCTTCTGGGCGAAATCCATGAGCGCCATCAGGCACGTCCGGCTTCTTTCCGCGATTACATTTCGACGCCACAACCCAACGGATATCGGGCGCTCCATACGACGGTGTTCCTTGCGCAGAGTCACGAGTTTCGCTTGCGGATTCAGACCGCCGCCATGCACGAGTATTCATTCAAGCGCAAAATTTCCTCATGGGAATCGGAGAAAGAAGGAGATGTGTACCACGCACTGAGTGCGTTGCATGCTTTTGCCTTTGACGATCAACAATTTCTGCAGAATCTGCAGCAGACGGTGCTTGCAGAGCGTATCAATATCTTCACCGGTGCCGGCGAGATCGTGACGTTGCCTGCAGGCGCGACTGGAGTGGATTTTGCCTTCGAGGTGGACCCGGATAACATCCGGTATCTGGCAGGCATTCGGGTGGATGGAGGCGCCGTCAGTGAGGCAACGCGCATTCTGAATGAAGGGGAGACCGTGGAGCTCGTTCTGTCGAATGGGGAGAAAACCGATCGTCGTACGGTGTGGGTGGAAAAGGTGAAGTCCGTGCGTGCACGCGAACGTTTGCGGCGGGCTCTGCGTCATCATCCCAAAGTGGAGCGTCGCAAGGATGGAGCGAACCTTTTGAGGGTGGAATCTTCCAAGTATCGGCTGCCCATCTGGTGGCTGTTTCACTTCAGTCCCGTGCAGGAGCGACTGGCAAAGGATTGTGGTTATGCGTCCTTCGATCGCCTGCTCGAGGAAGTCGGCAGCGGATTGATCTCGGTTAGTACGGTCATTGAGGCCTATCGTCGTCTGCTCACCACCTCACCGAACTGGGTCATCCGCATCCTGAAATTTCTGCACCTGCTTCCGCGCACACGCGTGCTCAACAAAGAGGCCTCTCTCATCGATCTGGAGGTCTACTCCAGTGACCGTCCGGGTATGATTTTCAGTATTTCCAAGTGTTTTGCAGAACGGGGCATCAACATCTCAAATTTCTCGGTTTTTGCCGTTCCTCCCATGGATGCTTTATACAAAATCCGCCTGGAGGTTAAAAATTTCAAGGAATTCAGCGATCTCTACGATGCAGTACTGGAGGTGCCGGGGGTGAAGAGAATCTTGCGAAAGCGGTGAAATTATGTCAGAATTTGCCCCTTTCTATTTTCAATGCAAGAACGTTTCGTCGACGGCCCCATCGATCCTCTTTCCGTGCTCTTCGAGCCCACCGCCGCTGATTACGATTTTTATCTGAGGGAAGGAGAGTGGGGCAGGAATCAGTTGGAACATTCTGATGCATGGGCCGAGCATTACGACCGGATGAACGTGATCATTGCCAAAAGGATCCTGCAGGTTTCTCAGGAGAAGGGTTTGAATCTTAATGCCATGAATGTGGGTCTGGTGGGACCGGGGTTCCAGCCCGTGGGTCATGACATTAGCAAGCAAACGGCAAACGTCATTCTCTCCGAGTTGCATCGGATTATCGTCATTGATTTTTCGTTGAATGCGGTGCGTTCCGCTGTTTTGAATCTTGTGCAGAATGGAGTATCTCCTGACCGTGTTTTCGGCATGCAGTTCGATCTGACGCGCGGCTTGAGCACCATGTTTCGCAATCGCATTGGAAAGATTCTTGAGAATGTGGAGACGGAGCAAGAGTTCTATGAAGCGGCCATGCAACAGTTTCCTCAGGTGACCGTGGATGCATTACAGCTGCAGTTGGGACAGGAACTCTTAAACGTCGTAGAAAATCCTGTCAGGATGCCGGGCAATGTGGTGGGGGCCAAGAGTGCAGGGAACCTGCGGATCAAAGTCAACGAAGGCGAGCTGGTGCCTCTTCATTTTACGGTGATGCCGATGGTGCTCGCAGGGACCAATGCGTCAACCGAGGCTCATCTGTATGAACGCTGGCGCGAGGTGACATCTGACGAATCACGCGGAGCTCTTCATCCCGGTGCCCGCAGAGATCGCGCGCGGTCCGACGTTTATCGCAAAATTCATGAAATGGTCGCGGCGAATAATACCGAAATTGCAGCGAGAATCGTTGCACGGTTCCTTCAGGACAATACGACACCCGACAATCGGCAGCCGATTATCTGCGCGATCACCGATATCGCCACCAGCTTCAATGATCCGCATTATGGCATCATGCCGCGTCTCCATCCCGATCAATGCTCATGGCGTGTGGGGGAGATGGGTGGCAATGCGGTCATTAGTCATCCGCATGTTTTCAAAGAATCTCCCGATCATGAACATATCGTGGCGGAAGTGCGGGTGACGCGCTCTCCCGAATCGATAGAGCAGGATAGTTGCTCCGGCGCCCAATAGAACTCTGTCCATCCAATGATGCCGCGGCAGTACATTCTCGGCGTATTGACGGAGTCACAGTGAGAGTGTTCCATGGCGTTATGATCCCCAATGAATCTTCACAACCTTCAGAAGAAACGCTCCGGGCGTTTGGGTTACCTCCCACCGCTACCCAAGCGGATGTGCGAGCGGCAACGGAGGCGCTGGAGGAGCGCATGCGGTCTGATCGGGCGTTGCTGCAACCGTTCCTCGCTTGTCTCGCGGGACAGGTGGAAGAATGAGCGCTGTCAGCCTTTCTTCGTCTTGAGCATCCCCTTGAGGTACTGCCCGGTGAAGCTTCCTTGCACGTGCGCCACCTCCTCCGGCGTGCCCTGCGCCACGATGAATCCTCCGCCGTCGCCGCCCTCGGGTCCGAGATCCAAAACGTGGTCCACGGATTTAATGACATCGAGGTTGTGCTCGATGACGAGGACGGTATTGCCCTTGTCGACGAGCCGCTGGAGCACATCGAGCAGTCGCGCAATATCGTCGAAGTGGAGGCCCGTGGTCGGCTCATCCAGAATATAGAATGTCCGGCCGGTCGCGCGTTTGGTGAGTTCGGTGGCCAGTTTCACGCGCTGCGCCTCTCCGCCGGAGAGGGTGGTCGCGCTCTGGCCCAGGTGCAGGTAGCCGAGTCCCACATCCTCCAGCGTCTGCAGTTTCTTCTTGATGCCCGGGATCGCCGAGAAAAATTCCAGCGCTTCGCGCACCGTCATGTCGAGTGCGTCGGCGATGTTCTTCCCTTTGTAGGTGATCTCCAATGTCTCGCGGTTGTAGCGTTTGCCCTTGCATGTTTCACATGTCACGAAGACATCCGGCAAAAAGTGCATCTCGATGCGTTTCATCCCGTCGCCTTCGCAGTCCTCGCAGCGGCCGCCCTTCACGTTGAAGCTGAAGCGGCCGGTCTTGTATCCGCGCAATTTCGATTCGGGGAGGGTGGAGAACACGTCGCGGATTTCCGTGAAGAGGCCGGTGTAGGTGGCGGGATTGGAGCGCGGGGTTCGGCCGATGGGGGACTGGTCGATGACGATGGCCTTGTCCAGCTCCTGCAGACCCTCGACCGCCTTCACGTCCTGCGGACGCGATTTGGCGCCGTTGAGGACGCGCTGCAGTTCCGGCGCCAGGATGCCGTGGATGAGGCTCGATTTTCCCGAACCGGAGATCCCCGTAATGCCGATGAAGGAGCCGAGCGGGAGCGTGACATCGATGTGTTGCAGATTGTGGTGGTAGGCATCGACGATGCGAAGCTGTTTGCCGCTGCCTTTGCGCCGCTTCGCCGGCACCGGGATATTTTTTTTGCCGCTCAGGTACTGACCGGTCACGGATTTGGCATTCTTGACGATCTCCTCCGGCGCCCCTTCCGCGATGACCTCTCCGCCATACTTGCCGGCGCCTGGGCCGATCTCGAGCAGGTAGTCTGCGGCGCGCATCGTCTCTTCGTCGTGCTCCACGACGATGACGGTGTTGCCCAGATCCCGGAGCTTCACGAGGGTCGCGATGAGCCGGGCGTTGTCGCGCTGGTGGAGGCCGATGCTCGGCTCGTCGAGCACGTACAGCACCCCCTGCAGGGCGGAACCGATCTGCGTGGCCAACCGGATGCGCTGCGCCTCGCCGCCCGAGAGCGTTGCCGCCGAGCGGGAGAGCGTTAAGTACGTGAGCCCGACGTTCTCGAGGAAGGAGAGGCGCGCGATGATCTCCTTGAGCACTTTGCTCACGACGGCGTACTCGTACGAGGAGAGCGGATTTCGGGATTCGGGATTCGGGATGCGGGAAGACTTCGTCATTCCCGATTCCCGAGCGGGGATCAGTTCCTCAAAGAACGCCTTGGCCGCACTCACGCTCAGGTCTGTGACTGCGACGATGTTCCGGTCGCCCACGGTCACGCCGAGGATTTCTTTCTTCAATCGCTTTCCTTCGCATCGGGGGCATGGGAGTTCCAGCATGTACTCCTCGATTTGCTGCCGTACGTAGCTCGAGTCCGTCTCGCGGTGCCGGCGCTCGAGGTTGGGGATCACGCCCTCGAATGTCGTTTCGTAGTTGCCGTCGATTTTTTCTCCCTCCATGGTGATGGTGAGTCTTTCGGGTGAGCCGTGCAGAATCGCTTCGCGATGCTCCGGCGCAAGTTTTTCCCACGGGGTATCCATATCGAATCCCAGTCGTCCGGCGAGCGCCTCCAGCAGGCGCGTGGTGAATCCCATGCGCGAGACGCTGGTGGCCCACGGGTGGATGACGCCTTCGGAGAGTGAGAGGCGGGGGTTCGGGATGATGGCGGCTTCGTCCACCTGTTGGATGGCGCCGAGTCCGTGGCAGACCTCGCATGCGCCGTGCGGGGAGTTGAAGGAGAAATTGCGCGGTTCCAGTTGCGCCACGGCTTCGTTGGGGTGGTCGGGGCAGGCGAAGCGCTCTGAGAAGCGCGTTCCCGCATTGGTGTCGGCGTCGAGCACGATGAGCGAGCCTTCTCCTTTCTTGATCGCGAGTTCCACGGAGTCCGCGAGGCGGGAACGGTTGGGGTTCGTTTCCCCTTCTTTCGTCTTGAGGTCGCGCACGATGAGGCGGTCCACGACGATTTCAATCGTATGGGCCTTCTTCGGGTCCAAGTCCGTTGTTTCATCCGTTGTGACGATTTGTCCGTCCACGCGCATGCGTACGAATCCCTCGCGGCGGATCGCATCGAGAATTTTGACGTGTGATCCCTTGCGCCCTTCGATCACGGGGGCGAGCAGGAAGATTTTGGTGCCCTCCGGCATTGCGGCGATGGCCTCGATGATCAGCGTGGAAGATTGCTGCAGGAGTTCCCGGTGGCAGACCGTGCAGTGCACGTGCCCCGCTTTGCTCCAGAGCAGTCTCATGTAGTCGTAGATTTCCGTCACGGTGCCCACGGTGGAGCGGGGGTTTCTTGCCGATGTTTTCTGATCGATGGAAATGGCCGGCGAGAGTCCGTCGATACTTTCCACTTCGGGCTTCTCCATCTGCGCGATGAACTGGCGCGCGTAGGCGGAAAGGCTCTCGACGTAGCGTCGCTGTCCCTCCGCGAAGATCGTGTCGAAGGCGAGCGAGGATTTTCCCGATCCGGATAATCCCGTCACGACGGTCAGTTTATTGCGGGGAATCGTCACATCCACGTTCTTCAGGTTGTGCATTTTGGCGCCTTTGACGACGATTGCATCCATAAGAAATTGTTGGATAACAAAAATCCCCGCGGACGCGGGGCTGAGAGCCCAGCTTAGCGGAATTTTCGAGTCTTGTCTAGGGTCTGGGGGCCGTCTGGGTGAGAAAGCCTTTGAAAAACAGCAGAGTGCGTACCTGCCGGGTAGAATGCGTTCCTATGTTCACCGGGATCATCGAGGCAACGGCAAAGGTTACTGCGCAGGAGAGCGGCAGACTGACGCTGGAGCGGCCGGCTTCTTTTGACGACGTTCGGTTGGGGTCCAGCATTGCGGTATCCGGGGTCTGTCTGACCGTGCGTGGGATGAATGCAACGTCGCTCACGTTCGATGTGATGCCCGAGACGCTGCGCAAGACCACGATTGGCGATTGGGTCATGGGCGATGTGGTGAACCTCGAGCGCGCCCTTCCGGCGCACGGGCGTTTCGAAGGGCATGTCGTGCAGGGGCATACCGAGGGAACGACGGAAGTGATGGGTGTGGAACAGCGGGAGGGAGACGTGCGTCTGACGGTCCGCATTCCGCAGGCACTCAGGCGTGTTGTCATCCCCAAGGGTTCGATTTGTCTTGACGGAGTTTCCCTCACTGTCGCCGACGTTGGCCCGGGGTCCTGCACCGTCGCGCTCATTCCCATGACGCTCACTGCAACGACACTCGGCAGCAAGCGGGTGGGCGATCGCGTGAACATTGAAACGGATATTCTGGTGCGGACGTTGCTGGCTGTTCGTTGAGGTTGTCAATGTTCTCGAGGTGAGGGAGGCCTGATACGTTTCAACCTTTCAGGCTTCACGAACGTCTCAAACCTCTCTAACCTTCGTTCGTGCTTCAACCGTCCTCCCTCTCACTGCCGGCCCGCATCTCCTCCGGCTGGCGGATCGGCATCATCCATTCGCAGTACTATCCCGACATCGTTTCAAAATTGATGGAAGGAGCCCAGCAGGTTTTTCGGGATGCGGGGATTGCACAGGGTAATGTGCGCACGTATGCAGCACCCGGCTCCTTCGAAATTCCGCTCATCGGTGCCGCACTCATTGAGGCAAAAGAAGTGGATGCGCTCATTGCGCTCGGAGTGATTGTCGAAGGCGAAACTCATCACGCAGCGCTCATCGCGAGTGAGGCGGCGCGCGCGATCATGGATCTGCAGGTCCGACACCGGATCCCATTCGCGTTCGAAATTCTGTACGTCGATACCGTGGAACAGGCACGCGCGCGTTTGAACCGAGGCGCCGAAGCCGCTCGTGCAGTGCTGCATGCGCTCGCGCAGCTTGCGCCCCTGTGTCCCTGAGCATGTTGCCTGCACCGCGGAGTGCTTTCTGGAGAGGAAGGGCATTCATGGACACGGTTGAAATGAGTAGCGGAGAGGGCACGAAGTGATGTGGCATCTTGTAGAGAGTTTCGTAAACGCTGTAGAATGCGCGTAATCTCTTCATTCTCCCGTATGCGTTCTTCTCTGCGGACTTCTCTCTTCCTTTCCGGAGTGCTGCTTTCCGCTCTTGCGACCGGCGCGGCGGCGGAAGCCATTTTCCCCGACGTGCGCAGCGGGCACCTCTTTGAGGAGCCGATCAATGCGCTGGTGAATGCGGGGATCATCACGGGCAATCCCGACGGCAACTTCTACCCCGACCGTCAGGTGAATCGCGCCGAACTGCTGAAGATGCTCTACAAGGCCACGGGCAAAACGCCGGACTCCTCCAGTCGTGCATGCTTCTCGGATGTGGAGCGGTACAGCTGGTACGAGAATTTCGTCTGCGACGCAGTGGCGCACCACTACGTGGAGGGGTATTCGGACGGCACGTTCCGTCCGGCCAATCCCGTGAATCGCGTCGAGGCGCTGAAGATGATCACGCAGGTCGTCGGCATTCCCGTCGAGGAGATTGGCGAAGAAGCGCGGCAGGTGGTGAAGTTCGTGGATGTCTCGATCTCCGCGTGGTACACGAAGTACCTGTATGCGTCGTACGTGAAGGGGATTCTGCCCATTGCCGGACAGGATGCCTCGCGATTCTACCCCGATTGGCCGCTCCTGCGCGGAGAGTCCGCCGCCATGATCTTCAACGCACTCAACACCGATCTCATGGAACAGCGACAGGGCTCGAGTTCCTCGCGGTCTTCCTCCCGGAGCAGCGCCGGCGCATCCATCCAGCCGATTTCGTCCTCCTCTTCGTCCAGCGATGCCATGAATTTCGACGTCCCGTTCCCCTTCGAGTCCGCCGGTAAATTCACTGCGCGCAAATCCGTCACCTACCGGTTCGCGCTCGATCACGCTGCCGTCGTTTCGACGGTCGCCCGTCTTCAGGCGGGGCAACCCGGTTCCATTTCCTGTCGTTTGTACCTGATGGCGGAGTCCGGTTTTTCCTTCGAGTACTTCATGGGATTTCAGGAAGAATCCTCCTGCACACTCAAGACCGCCCTCAAGCCGGGCAGCTACCAGCTCCAGCTTCAGCCGACCAGTGCCGACACAACCTTCAACGTGAAGGTGTCAACCACGACCACCGGTGACGGGAGTGACGGGTTTGCCGAGGCGCAGACGCTCCCGATGAATCTCGCGCGCACGGGGACGCTCGCCCCCGGCGACTATCAGGATTGGTACAAGTTCACGGTGACCGCCGCGCAGAGCCTGCAGGTTTCCGTCACGGATTCGACCCAGCTCACTTGCCTGATCTACCCGATGGAGGATGTGGATCTGTACGGGTTTTCGGGACCGTCCTGCAATCAGCACTACGAGTATCAACCGGGTACATATGTCGTCGCCGTCGGACGGATGTTCCCGAGCGACGCGCGGCAGACGTACACGATCTTGGCGCAATAATTTTCGTGGGATGGCCACCTACCCTTCGGCTTCGCTCAGGGCGAGCGGTGTCCCTCCCGTGAACCCA